>JALRFC010000441.1 GCA_023253875.1 Candidatus Kapaibacterium sp. | reverse complement strand
CAAAGAATTGGATATTCCGATTCATGATTCAATGGATTCCGCAATCGCGCAATCCGATGCAGTGATCATTTCAGCTTCTACAAAAGCACATCATGAGATTGCAAAAAAAGCGATTCTATCCGGTAAACATTGCTTTATTGAAAAGCCCATCACATCAACCTATCAAGAAGCGGTTGAGTTAATTAAGCTTGCCGAAGAGAATAAAGTGATAGTGCAGGTTGGTCATGTTGAGCGATTCAATCCTGCTTTGATGTCACTGCACTCATATTCCATCGAGCCTTTATTCATCGAGGCACATCGTCTCGCACAATTCAAACCAAGAGCAACCGATGTAAGCGTGATTCATGATTTGATGATTCATGATATTGATA
Source organism: Candidatus Kapaibacterium sp. (assembly GCA_023253875.1). Classification (GTDB taxonomy): domain Bacteria; phylum Bacteroidota; class Ignavibacteria; order Kapaibacteriales; family UBA961; genus UBA961. Next base: position 432 of record JALRFC010000441.1, on the reverse strand, counting down.
TTGTTCTATGGATGGTCAAATCTCCCGTCAAGCATGTGGATGCGAATTCAGTTTCGGTATTGACTGAAACTGCAGACATCGCAAATGCGCGCATCACTTTTGAAAATGGCTGTGTTGCAAATATCACTGCTTCACGTATATCAGCTCAACCAATGCGTAAAATGCGTGTATTTCAAAAAAGTGGCTATATGTCGATAGACTTCGCAAAACCCTCAGTGGATGTCTATCGCATTGCTCAAGAAGATGAAGTCCCTAACTCCGCTATTCCTGCAATGATGCTTGGTGAAATAGATGCAGGCAATCAGAGCAAATCTATTGTGTTCGAGCAGCCCCCAATACCTTCAATCAATGCAATTGCAGAAGAACATTCAGCATTCATTCGTTCAGTAGCACATGGTGATCCAATAGCAGTTACAGCACATGAGGCGATGG
>JALRFC010000440.1 GCA_023253875.1 Candidatus Kapaibacterium sp. | reverse complement strand
AAAATGGACAATATAGTATAAAACTATTAAAACAAAGAAGAAAACGGTTGTTATAAAATTACTTGCTAATATTATAAAAGTTTTTATTTTTTATTAAATTAATTGAGAAAAAGTTATGGAAAAAAATAAGATTAATTGGACTGAAATTACATTAGTTTTGCTAGGATTAACCACATCTATAGGGTTCAGCTGTGTATCTTGGGTTAATGTTCAACAAACTAATTTGGAAATTGAATATAAAAAAAAGATGTTTGAGTATGAGTTAAGGGAAAAAATGATTAAGGTTGAATCAGACTCATTAATAAATGAATCAACAAAAAAATGGCAAAATACTAACTCTCAATATTGGGAAGGTAGAGGAGAAGAATAACTAAAGATCCTATCGACTAACGGTTAGGTCACCACCCTTTCAAGGTGGCAGTACGGGTTCGAATCCCGTTAGGATTACTTGAAGGGCCTATAGCTCAATTGGTTAGAGCAAACGACTCATAATCGTTAGGTTGGGGGTTCAAGTCCCTCTGGGCCCACTAATATTAGGAAATAACATGACTGAAAAAGACGTAATGGTGTGGTTGCAAGAAAATAGGCCAGATATTTATTACATGAAACTAGCTTCTGATAATTTCTTGAGAAAAAGAAATATTCGAGAGTTAGGTAAAATATTTTCAGAAGCAAATGAATATATTCAAAGAGACTGGATTCATGCAAATACAAATTTGAAAGTAATTAGAAATGATGAATACACTGGCAGTAATGTTGGTGATAATTACGATCTTATAACAACAGACGGTATATTAAAAATACAATCTAAATT
>JALRFC010000043.1 GCA_023253875.1 Candidatus Kapaibacterium sp. | reverse complement strand
AATGATGAAGCTGGATCATCATTTTATTGATATATGTGGTGCAACAGCTGATGCATCAAGAGCTGATAAGACATCAATCATTGGACATGTTTTGAATAGATATCAGATTGATTCAGCTCATGCAGTGATGATTGGGGACAAAGAGCATGATATTAAAGGAGCACATGCTCATTCTCTGCAATCCATTGCCTGCTCCTATGGATATGGGACGGAAGAGGAATTGCTCGCTTCGCACCCTCATTATATGTGTTCAAGTGTTCAAGAATTACGTCAACTACTTTTATCTGATGTATTTTCCTGATGTGGGAACATGGTACTTTGTTTTCTGGTTTGTGAATAGGAAAATTTTCTAATTTGTCGAAGACAAGTACTATTACAGCGATCTAATGGAACCAATGATTCAACATACACATCTACTCAATGAAAAACTCGCATCATACCGATCGCTCATTGATGTGCACATAGCAGATTCCTATAAGGGCGCTCAACCAAAAACATTATATGATCCAATCGAATATATCTTCTCGGCAGGTGGAAAACGACTAAGACCCATCCTCACCATGCTTGCATGTGAAAGCATCGGAGGCATACCCGAACAAGCAGCAGGTTGTGGTGCAGCACTTGAAATCTTGCATAATTTCACTTTGGTGCATGATGATATCATGGATAGATCTCCTTTACGAAGAGGCAGAGAAACAGTGCATGTCAAGTGGGATGAAGCAACTGCAATATTAAGCGGAGATGTCATGATGGGAATTGCATATCGCTTGCTCATCAATGAAGTAAAAGACTCTCCTCGTGGCATGGAAATCATGTCCAGATTCACGCAAGGACTTATTGATGTTTGTGAAGGTCAGTCCCATGATATGGAATTTCAGCAAAAATCCATTGTGAGCATGGAAGAATATCTCTCAATGATTGAAATGAAAACTGCCAGATTGATAGAGTTATCTGCCGTAATTGGTGGACTCTTTGCAAATGCAAATCAATTGCAAGTGACAGCATTGCATACATATTCCTATCATTTGGGTATTGCCTTTCAGATACAAGATGATGTACTGGATCTTCTTTCAGATGATAAAGAATTTGGTAAAGTAACTGGTCAAGACCTGATTGAAGGAAAAAAGAGTTATTTCATTGTGAGAGCCAATGAAGTAATCACGGATGGTACTGATGCAGAATTCATACAGACATACATACAAAAAAAAGGTATCTCCAAAGAGGACATACCTTTTGCAATTGATATTTTCAGAAAACATGGCATAATTAAAGATGCAATTCATGCGGTACAATCACATATTGGTGCTGCACAATCCGCTCTTTCCATGTTACCTGCAAATGATGGCACGCGAGGTCTTGAAATCATCGCTCATAAAATGGCGGTGAGAACAATCTGATCATTCAATCATGAGTGATGCAAATAGTGCCTCAATCTCTTCAATGGACTTTGCACCAAGATCTCCTACGCCATGTTCCCGAACAGATACTTGTCGTAATTCTTGTTCTCGTTTCCCTAAAACAAGGGCATACGGAATTTTTTTCTGTTCACTTTCAGCAACTTTTCTAGAGATCTTTTCATTCCTGAGATCTGTCTTGACACGATACCCTTTGGATTCAAAGAGTTCAGTCAATTCTTGAGCATATCCTTGCTGTTCTTCGCTGATTGGCAATATGGATAGCTGAATTGGTGAAATCCAGAATGGGAAATTTCCGGCATAATGTTCAATCAGAATTGATAAAAATCTTTCCATTGAACCAAATGGTGCGCGATGAATGATAACAGGACGATGTTTTGAATTATCCGCACCGGTATATTCCAATTGGAATCTCTCTGGCATGACATAATCCACTTGAACTGTGCCCAATTGCCATTTTCTTCCGATTGCATCGCGTACGATGAAGTCAATCTTCGGACCATAAAATGCCGCTTCTCCAAGTCCAATGAAATAATCCAATTCCATTTCATCTGCAACTTCTTGTATTTCTTTTTGAGCTCTTTCCCAAAGTGTGAGATCTCCCCCATATTTATCCGGATTATCATCTCTGAAGGATAATCTCGTGCTCACATCCATGCCAAAAGTCGTGAAAACCTTTTGTGTGATTTCAATCACTTGTTTGATTTCATGTCGTAGTTGATCTTCCGTGCAATAAATATGAGCATCATCTTGGGTAAATCCCCGAACTCTGGACAAGCCATTCAATTCACCGGATTGCTCATAGCGATAAACCGTTCCAAATTCAGATAAACGAACGGGAAGATCACGATAGGATCTGGGTTTTGATGCATAGATTTGATGATGATGCGGGCAATTCATTGGTTTCAAGAGATATTCTTCATCATCTACTGCGATCGGTGTGAATTGCGAATCTGCATAGTAGGGATAATGTCCACTGGTTTTATACAATTGCAAATGACCAATATGCGGAGTGATCACTTCATGATATCCTCGCTTTACTTGTTCTTTGCGAAGAAAATCTTCGAGAGTTCTGCGTATGACAGTGCCATTTGGAAGCCAAACGGGAAGTCCGCCTCCGATCATCGGAGAAATCATGAATAATTCGAGTTCTTTCCCAATTTTACGATGATCTCTTTTTTCGGCTTCTTCACGTAATGTGATGAATGCTTCCAATTGATCTTTTTTAGGGAATGCAATGCCATAAATGCGAGTCAATTGTTTACGAGAAGAATCTCCACGCCAATATGCTCCAGCTACGGAGAGTAATTTGGGATATTTCAGAGTTCCCGTTGAAGGTACATGTGTACCACGACATAGATCAGTAAAGCCACCTTGGGAATAAAATGTGATTTCTGAATCTTTCAAGCCATCAAGCAATTCCAATTTATATTCATCACCTTTTTCGGTGAAATATGCAATCGCATCTTCCCAAGAAATTTCCTTGCGAATGAAAGGGGAATCGGCTTTAACCAATTCTTTCATTTTTTGTTCAATCTTGGGTAAATCATCTACGGATATTTTGATTCCATCAGGTAAATCAATGTCATAATAAAATCCTGCTTCAATTGATGGACCAATGCCGAATTTCACACCTGGATACAATGCTTCAAGGGCTTCAGCCATGAGATGGGCTGTTGAATGCCAGAATATCTGTTTGCCATCATCATCATTCCAGGTAACAATGCGAATACTTGCATCATGTGAGATTGGTCTAGACAAATCATAGGGTATGTCATTGACATAAATCCCAAGTGCATTTCTTGCCAAACCTTCAGATATGGACATTGCAATGTCTTTACCGGTTATATTCTCAGGAAATTGTTTGACTGTACCGTCCGGAAATGTGATATTCATTGACATAGAGTAGAATAAATAATGATTACAAAGATACCGTTTTGGCTTGAATTAGGATACCTAGATCAATCTGAATGAAGATGTGTATTGATAAGTGATCGAGCGGCAATGCTAGGTACAGTATTTCCATTGATTATGTCTTGCTCTGCCTTCAATTTGGCATTCCTGAACGAATCTTGTGTTTCAGCCCAGTGTATGAGTTCTCTTCTACAAGACATTTCAAACCATTCCAGATTTTGCCTGATTCTCCGCTCTTGTATCGCATGATCATGTGGCGATGGATGAACAAAGAATTCACTGCATAATTGGAGTAATTCCTGAATGCCATGTCCTGTAAGACCCGAACCGGTCAATGTTCTTACCTTCCAATCTTCAGTGGGAGAATGCATCAATGTAAGTGCACTTTGTATTTGGGATTTGGCCATTTCAGCGAAATCTTGGAGGTCACCATCTGATTTATTGACAAAGATGATATCAGCCAATTCCATGATTCCTCTTTTGATTCCTTGCACTTCATCACCGGCCACCGGGAGTGTAAGAAAGAGAAAGAGATCTGTCATTGAGCGTACTTCAACTTCTGATTGGCCGACACCCACTGTTTCAATGAGTATGGTTGTGAATCCTGCGGCTTCGCATAGAAGCATTGCCTCGCGTGTTGCATTTGAAACCCCGCCCAATGTTGAACGCGATGGCGATGGACGTATATATGCTTGCTCGGATCTGGCCAATGCGGGCATACGAACTTTATCTCCCAATATGCTCCCACCATGTGATTGACTGCTGGGATCTATGGCCAATACTGCGATTGTCTCACCTTTTTCGATACATGCCAATCCAAATGTTTCAATGAATGTGGACTTTCCAACTCCCGGGCTACCCGTAATTCCTATTCTTTTAGCTTTACCTGTCAAGGGTACAATGGCTTCCAATAATGCTTCTGTCAATACACGGTCTTCCTCCAAAGAACTTTCCACAAGAGATATGGCTTTTGATAATGTTCTTCGATTACCGGATTGAATATCAGCAATCATGTGCGATACAGTTTCAAGATGCGGAGTTGCTGATTGGGACATATACATGCTCTGCAGTTAATATTGAGATTGATTTATGGGTGTGAGACATAAATCTCCATAGCAAGCTCAATGAATAATCCGTAAATTTACGATAATCAACACTCAATTCATTGGATTGAATCATTATGAATATGCTGAACAAAGATCAATTGCTGTTACCAATGCACATCTTCATTGGATTCTTGTTCATTCTCTTTGCCTCTTCTTGTGTTTCTACTTCAACATATGATGCTCAAGTACAAAAAGCCGATTCTCTTCAAAAGGTCTTACTCGGTGTGATTGGTGTCAATAATCAACTTAATGCCAATAATGCCGGCAATTTGGCCATCATTTCAGATTTGAATGAGGAAATACGCCTGTGCAAAGAAAAAGTACGCTCTTTAGAGCAACAAGTGGAACAAGCTACCAAGTCAAGTTCTGAAGAGATCAAAGGATTATTGGGACAATTAGAAAAAGCCGAGGCAGATTTATTCGAAAGAGAATCCAAACTGAGAGAAATGCAATCATTGATCAAACAAAGAGATTCTTCGATGAATGCCTTAAGAGAAAGAGTGGAACAATCACTTTTGGGTTTTAAAGATAGTGGACTTGAAATTGAAGTAAAAAATGGGAAAGTATATGTAAAAATGTCGAATCAATTACTGTTCAAACCTGGTTCCACAGTGATTGATCAAAGGGGAAGAGATGCATTAGCTCAATTAGCGATGGTGCTCATGCAACAAACTGACATTTCCGTAATGATTGAAGGCCATACAGACAATAAACCCATAAGTAATGCAAGAATTGCTGATAATTGGGACTTAAGTGTATTGCGTTCAACCGAAGTTGCAAGAATTCTGACAATTGAAAATGGTATCGATCCAAAGCGAATCATAGCATCGGGAAGAAGTGAATTCATGCCTGCCGATGAAGCTGATACACCTGAAGCAAGAACAAAAAACAGAAGAACAGAGATTATTCTCAGTCCAAAACTCGATGAATTATTCAATCTGGTAAAATGAAATGATGAATGCAATAAATAAAATGAATGCTAGACAGTTAGCGATTTCTTCAAGACTCTGCATTGGCTTGGATACGGAATTGTCTAAAATTCCTCAATATTTGCTTTCAGATGAATCACCAATTGTATCGTTTAATCAACAAATCATAGAAGCAACGAGTGAGTTTGCAAGTGCTTATAAAATAAATACTGCTTTTTATGAGCAATATGGTGTGAAAGGTTGGGAAGCTCTTACACAAACGATTGAATCAATCCCAAATGATATCATTACGATTGCTGATGCTAAGAGAGCTGATATTGGTAATACATCATCTGCTTATGCGCGTGCTGTTTTTGATGATTTACATTGCGATGCCATCACTGTCAATCCATATATGGGTTATGATTCACTAGCACCATTTCTCGAACGTGAAGATCGTATGGTGATTGTGCTCGCTCTTACATCGAATCCTGGTTCTTCGGACTTTCAACGACTAATATCACAAGGTAAACCTATATATCAACATGTCATTGAGACAGTATTGTCTTGGAAAAGAAATGCATCTCTTGGATTCGTCATTGGTGCAACACATCCTGGAGAGCTGGCATTGATTCGACAATATGCACATGAATCGGTTTTGCTCATACCCGGAATTGGTGCACAAGGTGGTGATATCGATGCAATCATGAAAGCGAATGCCAATGGACCGGTATTCATCAATGTTTCAAGGGGAATTCAATATGCCGGGGAAGGCGAATTATTTGGGGAGAAAGCGTATGAAGCGGCAAAGTATTATAAAGAACGAATTGGGTATGATACATGAAAGGGAATTGCAGAAGAAAGTTCATGCAATGTTCTATGATGGAACATATACAACAATCGCTTATTCAGGGAACATCATTCATATTGTACATCCTGGCAGAATAAATCCCTATTCAGGACCTGATTTTATCGATATGGCTATCTTGATTCAAGGGGAATTATTGATTGGCAAGGGGGAATTTCACAAATATGCTTCAGATTGGTTTACCCATAAACATCATCTTGACTCTCGCTATAATGATGTTCTATTGCATATTGTCTGTGAGCATGATATTTCTGTCAAAATTGCTCAAGAAAGCATCGTATTGCCACTAAAAGATATCCTTTCAATGCAAATCAAAGAGCGAAAGATATCATTACAGTGCATGGATGATTTGCAGGACTATGCTTTTCGTCGTCTGATGAGAAGATGTAAAGAATTGGAATTAATGGAGTATTCTATACGGATTCCTTCTGAACAATTACAAGCATACTGTATTGTGTTCATGAGAAAAAGAATGAATCAAAGAAGAAGAATCTTCCATAAAGATGATGATTATCTTGGTTTGATACAAATGTTCATGCATTCACCAATAATTCATGCAATTATGCATGGTGCGGAAATTCCTCATGATATTTCGGCTGTATCATATACATCCAGGAATGGAATCTCAATACATCTATTCTGTGAACTGTTCCTGAATGCATTCTATCCATTTTTGATACAATTGCACAAGACATATGCAGGGTCTATCATAGAATGGTATTGGTTGCAAAAAAGCATTACTCGATATGGTTCATTATTACGAAGATTTCCGGATATTCCTCAGCAATATATGTGGCAACAGCAGGGAATATTGGAATTTATCAGATCAGACTATTCAATAAGTAATTCATGTCAAGAATACTTCATACCCTATCTTGATGCAAATATGAATGTACAATAAAAAAGCCCGTAAACGAATTCACGGGCTTTGTTGAGACCAGAGTCATAATCATCATTGTTTGATGATACATTGTTTAGAATGTGATAATCCACCAATAGTCACATTAACCCAATATGAACCACTTGCCAAACCGGCAGGAATTCTATAGTCATTGACTTCATTGGAATGAATCATCCCAGAGAAGATTGTTTGAATCAGTTCGCCTGTACTTGACAATAAAGAAATCGTAGACATTCCGCCTTTGAGTGCATTCACTGTGAAGTGCAAATCATTTGCTTCTTGACCAAACATCTTGATGTGAATGTCATTTGAATGATTGAGTATAGACTCAGAAACAGAACTCGGAGGACTTACAATGACTTTTGCGACAGCACTCGTATCTATTCCACATTCACCGGTAATAATTACGAAATAATCTCCGGAATTACCTGTATTTGTAGAAGAGAGTTTATAAACAGAATCTGTTGCATTATTGATTTTTGCACCATCAACATACCATTGATATGCTAATTTCGTTCCTTCTGCAACAACTTTTAATTGAAGAGGAGAACCTGATGTAATTGATACATTTTGAGGTTCTGTGATCACTCTTGTCGTGGGTTTAACAACCAATCTTGCGGGTTGTGATTGTGTGGCTCTACATCCTGTATTGACAGTTGCGACATAGTCACCAGCATCTGTTGGTTTTACCGCAGGAATTGTCAAAATAGAATCTCTCGCACCTTGAATGATATTCCCTTTGAATCTCCACTCATAGGTTCCTTTGCCATTTCCTTTTACAGAAATTCTAAATTGTGAACCTGGGCAAAGTGAATCTCCAATAGGTTGCTCAGTGATGACTGTTGCTTCGCCAATTTTGAACGTAGTATCACTTATATCACGTAGCCCGGATGCCACATTGATCACTCTTGCTCTATAGATTGTGCCACCGACATAATCATCAGGTATTTTCCAAGCATAATTTCCACCGGTTAAATCTTTAGCTACTGTGTTCCAAGTAGTTCCTCCATCAGAGGATAATTGAATGGAAACAAGTTCAGTTGCTGTAAGACCCTCTTTTGTCCAAGCAAAGTTCAAATTATTCCCGGGGCAAATTGTATTATATGCACTAGGTGAACTCATTGATAAATTACCAAAAGCATACTTGGCAATAAAACCATTTGTACCGGTACCAGCTGTAGAATTTTGTGTTTCTTGAAATGTTACGAGGTCTGGTGAAGTAGTGACTCCGCCGAAATAAAAATCTCCTCTTGAGGTTTCAACGATAGCTTTTACAATGTCCTCTCCAGTTCCACCAAAATAAGAGGAGTAAATCACTTCGGACAAATCATTGGTGAGTTTCATCACTACGCCATCTTTCGGGCCTCCACCATAGCCACCATCGGGGTTTTTACTACCGATATTATTGCTACTGAAATCTTTGGAACTTGTCCAACCAGATAATAGTAATTGTGATGTACCGGGTATAAAATCGATTGCAGTTGCAGACTCAGTTCCTGAGGTGCCATATACACCTGAATTAACTAAAGTGCGACCATTGGAAGAAATTCTAGATGCAAAAATATCTAATCCACCTTTGGAGCTAGATGTTGAACCAACAATTGGAAAAGAAGTAGTCGTACCTGTACCAAAATCAGTTTCTCCACATACAACAACAGTACCATCATCGAGTGGAGTTAATCCAGTAATTCTATCATTACCATTTCCACCCAAATATCCAAGGAAGTGAACGCTTTCATTAGAAGGTGTTCCAGCAATCCCAAATTTTGCAACAAATCCATCATCCTTCTGATTGAACGTATTATCCCATGGTCTTCTACTTGGGTTGAACATATTAGGAACAGGATATGCTCCATTTGCAATACCTTGTCCAGTTGTTCCGGCAATAAACACAGATCCGAAACTTGGATCATAACCAACACCGGTTACACGATCATCACCATCACCACCAATATAGCTGGCAAAATTAATCAGTGAACCTGAAGGTCTGAATTCCATCATGAATCCATCTGTCAAAGCTTTTTTCAAATTTTGATAAGCGCCATTATCTCTTGGGTAATCGGATGAATTGGTGACGCCACCAACAAGCAATTCACCGGTTGGTCTTGCCGCGATTGCGAGAACTCTATCATCCAATGAACCGGGTATATAACTTGAATAAACAAGTTGTGAACCATTTGAAGAGAGCTTGGCTACAAAACCATCGATACCTGCTTTAAATTCATCTTTCCAAGAAGTTGACAATGGAAAATTGGTTGAACCGGTTTCACCACCAACAAATATTCCACCATTGAAATCTATAGTAACAGCATTGATGATATCATCTCCGCCACCACCAAGATATGTTAAACTAAGAATGGTTTGAAGTTGAGGTGAATAACGAATGACAACACCATCAATTCCACCATTATATTGCGTATCATAAGAACCGGTCACAATAGGCAAGTCTTCAGTTTCGGTTGACCCTGCGGCAATAACATTTCCGGCATTGTCAAGCACAACGCCATTGATTGCATCGGCACCTGCATTACCCAAATATGTGCTGTACACGAGTGGGTCAATGATCAAAGTTTTGTTCTTGTCATAGGAAGCAAGTGAAAATGTGAAGCCTTGCTGAGATTTCTTGAATGTGCATGGTACTGTGATTTTTGCACCGGATGCATCATATTGGAAAGCATGAATTTTACCATGTTCGATTATGCCAAAACGAGTCTCAACTGAGAGTGCACCGTCTTTCGTGGTTGATGTCTCGGCACCGCTAAAATTCAGCATGATTTTAGATGGATCTGTTCCGGGCTGAACATGAAAATCATATCGAGGATTTGCGCCATCAAATGAATAGACAATGTCGATACCATCATAGACTTGTGGAATACGAATGGTTGAATAAGTAGGGACATTGAGTTTCCATTCATTTGAATGCTTGCCCCTGAAATAATTCACGATTGTCGGACTTTGAACCTCGCCATTCCCTTTTGGAATCAAAGCTCCTTTCATTGACATCACAAAGGCATGTCCTTTTTTTGTTTTCAATCCATGGGGATTGCGATCAACTGAATAAATGTCATGTACAATTCCTTT
>JALRFC010000439.1 GCA_023253875.1 Candidatus Kapaibacterium sp. | reverse complement strand
AAACTATCGAGAAATGGGATAGAATGGGCTTTCTTGAAGGTTTAGAAGGTCACACTAAAGACAATGTGGCTCAATTATTCGAGAACCAAGCTTCTTTCTTAATCAATGAAGCAACTGCAACAGATTCAGCAGGTTCTTTCGAAACAGTAGTATTCCCTATCATTAGAAGGGTATTCTCTAAATTATTAGCTAACGAAATCGTTTCAGTTCAAGCTTTGAACATGCCGATTGGTAGAATTTTCTACTTCGTTCCTAAAATTTCTCAGAGAACTAATGTTGGTGGTGTATGGAGTCACTCAAATCCATTTGGATATCCAAATGCTGACACTACAAACACACCTTTCCAATCAACTAACTTGTATGATGCTTACTATGATTCAACTTCAGGTTTAGATAACAACCAATTGTTTGATAGATCTAAAGGTGCTTACCAAGAATTTACAACAGGTAACTTGAAAATCGTTACATTGGTAACATTATCAGCAGGTACTACACAGTTCAACACAGTTACAGCGGTTAATGCTTCAGGTTGTACAAGATATGTAACTTTAGAAGTAACAGGTTTCACTTCAAGTGGTGCTGGTAAAATCATCGGTCCAAACGGTAATGAAATGGATTCAGAAGAATTCTTAGCTTCATTCCAAATGTTTAACGATACAACTTTATATTGTTGTACAGGTTCAACAGGTGGTGTTGGTTCAGGTAAAGGTTCGACAGTATCATACGCGGCTGGTTCACCTTTAGAATTCAGAATTGTAACTCAGAAATACGCTAGACAGATTGTTGATTACTGGGCTCAAGTAACAGGTAATTTAGGAGGACAAT
>JALRFC010000438.1 GCA_023253875.1 Candidatus Kapaibacterium sp. | reverse complement strand
ATACATCAATTGGTATGAGAATGAAGATATTTCTTAAGTAATAATGTATTCCATTGATTATCAGCATCTGCTTGTTGATAGATCATCCCATCAACGATTCTGCGCATGAGTTCAATCCCGAGTCCACCATAGGAATACTGTTTGAAATAGGATTTCATATCAGGGGATTGCACGGAATTTGGATCGAATGGCTTAGTATTGTCTTTGATGCTGATATGACAAATTCCATTTGCATAATCAACGGAAATCTTGAGGCATGAACCGGGATGATGGTGACCATGGAGAATGATATTTGAACATGCTTCATCAACTGCTAGGCATAATGTTTGTGCAATTGTGGATTCTACTCCAACGGAGAGCAAACGTTGATTGACAAAAGCGCGTATTCCCGCCAACTCCTCAATATTGGCATGCACCGAATAAATATGAGGATCGAGCATGGTCATGAGAGATCTCCCCCGGAGAATAGTTCCAACGCGGAAGCAGTATCTTCAACAATGCGATAGAGTATGGGAAAACCTAGTAAATCAAATACAGTAAATACAGGTTTTTGCATGGAACAAAACACGATATCTCCGCCCTGTGAACGTATTGCATCAATATGCTTCATGAATATCCCCAATCCTGCGCTACTGATATATGTAAGATGGGAACAATCCATGATAATATTATACTTTGCTTCGGCTATCATGTTTTGTATTTCTTGATCAAGAATATTCGATGTAGATGCATCAAGATATCCATGCAATGATATGATGCGACCTTGATCAAATGCACTATTTTCTACTGAGAAAGCTTGTGATATGTGCATGATTTTATTCCTCTAAAGTGTCGGTGAGG
>JALRFC010000437.1 GCA_023253875.1 Candidatus Kapaibacterium sp. | reverse complement strand
AGCAGGCGGAAGAGATTATATGCTTCTCTTCATGCAAGCAAAAACAATCAGCGAGAAAAAGTAAATTTCGTTTGATAAATATGAAGGCCATCCTTTTTACAAGAGGATGGCCTTTTTTTTATGGCTTGCGTATGCCTATCACATTGAATCGTTTGCTTACAAATGACAAATCGGCAAATGATGCATTCCCCGCAGGATTCGCACCAGCTCCGTGGAAATCACTGAATGCGGCGGATTGATTCACCCATATCGGACCCGTAAGATTGAAAGAAACATGTACGCCGGCATCGATGAGTGTTTCTTCTGCGAGTGAGATCATCTCTTCACTCTGCACATACAGTAATGAGGTGAGCGCACCATGCTTCTTCACCGATTCAGCCATCGCGGAAATTCCTGCTTGTATTGATTCGACAGGAATGATGAATGAAATCGGACCAAACCATTCTTCATGCAAGAGCGCTTGATCAGATGAGTCAGCCTTCAATATCAAAGGAGAGCATGAAAGCGCAGAATCAAATCCATGTTGTGCGACGGATGCTGAATCTCGAATGATGTGCAAACCCGATGCTTTTGCTTTTTCCACTCTACTCAAAACCGCAGGTGAATGCAATGCGCCTAGCGTTCCCGGACCCATCTTTTCATTGAATACCAAAGCATCAACTTTTTCTTTGAGCTTTGCGCAAACATCATCAAAGGAGACGATTCCTTCAGATGTTTTCACACCATCTTTTTGTACATAGATATTCTGCGGAGTGGTACACATTTGTCCGCTATACAATGAAAGACTAAATGCAAGATTATCCAACACAGCATCGAGTGAATCAACTTCTCCAATCAATGCGCAATTCACACCTGCCTTCT
>JALRFC010000436.1 GCA_023253875.1 Candidatus Kapaibacterium sp. | reverse complement strand
AAAGCCGGGAAGCATTTGCATGCCCAAATGAACAAGTCCGCCACCCATGCCCGCAATCAGATAATAGGTGATGAATCTTCTGCTACCCCAAATCATTTCGAGTTCAGCGCCAAACATCCACAATGCGAGAAGATTAAAAAAGATATGTGAAAATCCCGCATGTAGGAATTGATAGGAAATCAATTGCCATGGCCAGAAGAGTCCACTTTGAATGGGATGCAATGCAAAATATTCCATTATATAGGAAGAAAGCGAGACACCATTGAATGCGAGGACTTCAAAAATGACAGAATCGAGCAGAAAAATCGCACCATTTACAATGAGCAATAGTTTCAGCATTGGTGGAAAGAGGGAAAAACCCATTCCGCGATTATCTTGATAATAACTCATAGACTCCGTAAGAATCACAATTCCAGGGCTTGAATGCCCGGAAGTGTCGTACCTTCCAAAAATTCGAGTGAAGCGCCTCCACCCGTTGATACATGGCTGACTGCATCTGCGAGACCCATTCCGGAAATCGCCGAAGCGGAATCTCCGCCTCCGACAATCGTGATGGCGCCTGACTTTGTGACTTGTGCCAAGGATTCAGCAATCGCTTTTGTTCCATGCGCGAATGCAGGAATTTCAAAAACGCCCATCGGACCATTCCAGAGAATTGTTCGCGCATTGCCAATGATGGATGCGAATTCCGCAATGGTTTCGGGTCCGATATCGAGTCCCATCCAACCACTTGGAATCGACTCACATGATGAATGCTGTGTATTTGCCTCGCCAGAAAAAGCATCCGCAATGATGCAATCGCTTGGGAGGACGATTTTGGAAGCAAATTCGCTTTCAAGTAATGATTTTGCTATTTCGATGCGATCT
>JALRFC010000435.1 GCA_023253875.1 Candidatus Kapaibacterium sp. | reverse complement strand
AGTTTTAGCATTACCACTAACTCTTACAAAATGTAAAAAGTTACCTGGTATTAAGTCTGACTCTACAAACTTGTCTTTTATTGTTCTACCTAGTTTTACCTCTGTTAAAAGAACTTGTAAGTCATCAACTATTGTTACACTCTGTTCTGCAGCTTCTCTTGACGCATTAAGACCATGGAGACGTCTACGTACCCATTCTAACTGAGCTTTATTAAACGCTTCTTGAATCATCCAACATTCAATGTTGTCATAATCAAAGCTAGCTAGTTTATTCAGCCTCTGTTTTATCTTAATTTGTAAGAGATTGTTATTCATATACTATTTTACTGCATCCAGTACTTTTCAACTTTTTTAGTTAAGTCTATTAAAATCTCCTCATTCAAAGGATTTTTTAAATATTCCACTACATCTGAAGGAGTTCTACCTAACATAGTAGTTGTTTGCATATGATAAATAAAGCCGTCTGATTTTGGAGCAATGAACTTAAAGTAGTTACTATCTTTTACAATAGATCTAATCTTTAATGTTTCCATGTCTAGATTAGCTGCATCTAAAAATCTTTGAGCGGTCTTACGCTTATCTTTTTCTACTAAGTCTCCATTAATGTACTTATCCATATTATCATAGATAACGTCATTAGGTGTAGACTTCTTATATTGAGCACTATTTGCATCCAAAACTTTAGCTACATATAAAAGCTTATTTTGGTTCTTGTCAAATAGCTTCTGAAGTTCTGCAAGAGCTTTATTACGAAGCTTCTTAACTTCAGTTTGTATAGAAGCAGTTTCTTCTAATTTATCTAAATAAAACTTAGGAGGTACTGGCATTCTGCGAGCGTCATCAAGACTCTTTGCAACAATACTAAAACCACCTG
>JALRFC010000434.1 GCA_023253875.1 Candidatus Kapaibacterium sp. | reverse complement strand
CTCAGCCCAATCAGAATATTGGGTTTGCCATAGATCATTACTCCATGCATCGGTAAAAATTGAAATCTCACCGGAATTGAATGGAATTTTGGTTCTTTCATTGGCTGGTTTGAATGCAATGGTTTGCCCTACAGTACAGTTCATGACGGGATTTCTTGCAAGGATCTTATCTCCGGAGATTGAGAAGAGTGCCGGAATAGCACCTGCTGGATTCATTTGATCTCTGGTATAGTATGACTGAGTTATTTCATTGTCGGCTATGTGAAACACATATTTCTGTGTCACATCATTGACAATCATTTGTTGATCATGCAGTTCTACAAATCCATATTGATTCAGATTCATGATTTGATCAATCATTCCATTCGAACTTAACGTGATCACAACATAATTGAAAAGGGCATGGGCTCCACCAAGATAGAATACGCCTGCTATGACTGCTGAATTATGATGTGAAAGTACATGGACATCTTCGAATAATTCCCCTTCTTATCCGTATTTCTGAATATTTTATTAGTCATTATATATCATACATTTACAATCAGCTTAATTGTGAATAATACAAAGATTATAACAAAATCCGATTTGACTATGAGAAAAACAAATCAAAGGTAGGTAACCTGATCACTTCAGTTTTTCTTGAAGATTATTGATAAGTTCTTCTATCTTTTCTCGATCATCTTCAGCATCTAGATTTTCTACATAGCGTTCAATTATTTCCTCTTCTTCAATATTATCAGGAAAGTACTCCCAAGAATTAGTGAAGATATTGAAATAAATTGCATTGTAATCATAAGCAAATGGTTTTGGTAATTTCAACAACAACTGATTAATTATCTCTAATTCTAACTCACTCTTAAATAATTCAGAAATGAAGACTAAC
>JALRFC010000433.1 GCA_023253875.1 Candidatus Kapaibacterium sp. | reverse complement strand
GGGTCATACGCCCTGTCACAGCACCGTTTGTTATCACTCTACCATGCACCCTCCCATCATCTTTAACAACGTCAAACCAGCTATTGATTTGTGAGATGCGCTTCTGAAGCATTAGGTAGCGAGCTATCAGTTTTGCCTCTGGTAGTTCGATTCCTTCAAGCACCTTCTCGTTAACAATAACACTGCCCTTCTCTGTCTCTTGCGTAAACTTAACCCCTAACCCCTGCAATCTCTCCGCAATTTGTTGCCTACTGCCCGGATTAAATGGCGTAACCTTAGCTTTGAGTGGTTTACCTGTCTTCTCACTAACACGCTCCTCAACAATCGGAGGGAAAACAGTTTGCAACTCACTCTCAATATCAGCCACCTCACCTGAAAGCTGCGCCAATAAGACACGACCTTTCGTTGTATCAAACTTAAACCCATGCTTCTCCTGTTTAGCAATGATGGCTGCTACTTCATGCTCAAGCTGCACACTTTCACCCCAATCTTCTAACTGGTCACGTAGGTAGCGATACAACTGTACTGTTACCGCTACGTCTTGTTTGCAGTAGAAGCGATTAAGGTTATCCCAAGGGTTGTCGTATGGCTCAGTGCTTGTCTTATCGTAGGGTTTGTTAGCCCACCAATGCCACAAGCGACTGTACTCCACCTTGTTATTCTTCAGTCTCTTCCCCCACGCTTCCAAGCTGTGCCCGTTTTCGATACTTGGATTGAGTAGCCTTGACATGATCAAGGTATCTCTCACTTTCTTCAAGCCAATTCTCGTCCCCCAAACTCTGTTGAGTATAGGTGCGTCGAATCCGATCAAGTTGTGTCCGATCAACCTCTCGGCTTTGTTTATTAAGGGTATGAGTGTATCCGGTTTTGTGTGACATACGTATTC
>JALRFC010000432.1 GCA_023253875.1 Candidatus Kapaibacterium sp. | reverse complement strand
CATAATGGAGAAATAAATACTCTCAAAGGAAACGTGAATTGGATGAAGACACATGAAGCTGGAATGGAAAGCTCTTTTATCAAAAATATTGATGACTTGAAACCAATTATTAAATCCGGAAATTCTGATACTGCATCATTAGATGCTGCTTTTGAATTGTTAGTTCGAACAGGAAGAACATTGCCGGTAGCTAAAATGATGTTGATCCCAGAAGCGTGGTCTAAAAAAAATAAAATTATACCTAAGGCTCATCGTGACATGTATAATTACTTAAATTCTGTCATTGAGCCATGGGATGGTCCTGCTGCAATTGCGGCTTGCGATGGAAAGTGGGTTGTTGCAGCTTCTGATCGAAATGGATTACGTCCGTTACGTTTTACTATTACTAAAGATAAACTTTTCTTTGCCGGATCAGAGACAGGGATGATACCTGTAGATGAAAATAATATTTCTTTTAAAGGCAGGGTTGGTCCTGGGCAAATGATTTCTTTAGATTTGGATAAAGGCAAATATTACAATGATAAAAAAACTAAAGACTACTTATCATCTAATCCAATTTACAAAAAATTTGCTTCCAATCATATTGAGCTAAGCAAGTCCTTAAATGAATTAAAAGAAAAAAATATTTATGGAGGATATGAATTAAGACAAAGACAATTTTTAGCTGGATTTACCATTGAGGATTTAGAAAGTATTCTGCATCCGATGGTAGAGGATGGAAAAGAAGCGGTAGGCTCGATGGGAGATGATACGCCAATTGCTGTATTATCAAGCAAATTCAGGCCTCTTTCAAACTTTTTTAGACAGAATTTTAGTCAGGTAACCAACCCTCCCATAGATTCTTTGCGCGAGAATAGAGTCATGTCTTTAAATACAAGGTTTGGCAATTTGGAAAAT
>JALRFC010000431.1 GCA_023253875.1 Candidatus Kapaibacterium sp. | reverse complement strand
AGGGTTGGAATTGCTCGCTGGCCGGAATCAAGAGCTATGATGCATTGCCGAAACAAGCTCAGGACTATATCGCTGCGATAGAAAAGATTGCCGGAGCAAAGGTTGGTATAGTGTCGCTCAGTCCTGATAGAGCCGACACCATCATTCGTTGAAATTACGATAAGCTTTTACCGCTTCATAGAGTATGATGCCTGAGGCGACTGCAACATTCAAGCTATGTTTAACGCCATACATCGGTATTTCTATGGCGCCATCGCATTCGGATATACATGCATCATCGATGCCTGAAACTTCATTGCCCACAACTAAAGCAAGCGGATAATGTCTTGCTTCAAGAGCATCATAGGATATTCCTTCATCGGTCAATTCAACGGCTAACACTGTATATCCTTTTTCTTTACAATCAAGAATCGCATCTTTGCACTGCTTCATATAGTCCCATGCTACAGTAGAATCAGCATCCAATGCAGTTTTGGAAATGTCTTCACGAGGTGGTATCGGACAATATCCACAGAGTATAATCTTCTCAATGCCGGCTGAATCCGCGCTTCTGAATATCGAACCTATATTGTAAGCACTTCTCACGCTATCTATGATAAGAATGATTGGGTGTTTTTTCGCTGAAATCGCCATATCATGAGATAAGCGCTTTTCTAAGAGTTCAGTATGCAGTAATTTGCGCATGGAGTTATCCACATTTTTGCTTTGAGCAAATAGGACAATATGAAAAGAAGAACATTTTTTGCGGTCATGCTCGGTTTTGCAACCATTGGTAAATGGATTGCGAATATCATCGCTTCAGAAGTGAAGAATGCACCAAAAGAGAAACCGCAATTTACGAAAATAGACTCCTTCGGTGAAGAGAAGCCGATTCGCATCTTAGCACTTGGAGATTGGGG
>JALRFC010000430.1 GCA_023253875.1 Candidatus Kapaibacterium sp. | reverse complement strand
AAAGTATTTTGAGTGGGACAAATCGGATAAAGTGATGTTTAATTATGAATTAAGTAAACTTTTAGGTATCTTACCAAGACTACCTGAAGAGGAAATAACATCAGAACATCAAGATTTGGCATACGCAACACAATACATTTATGAAAAGGTGTTCTTTGACTTACTTAGGTATGTTAAAGAAAAATACAATACGGATAATCTTTGTTTAGGTGGTGGGTGCGCTTATAACGGATCCGCAAATGGTAAAGTCTATACGAAAACAGGATTTAAACATCTTTGGATCCCACCCGCACCATCGGATGCGGGTTCGTCCATCGGTTCCGTAATTAATTATCTAATTAATGAAGGTCGTAAAGTGAGAATACCAACCACACCCTTTTTAGGACCATCCTTCACCTTCAATGCTAAACATAAAGATAAGCTAATCGGAAGAGTATATATTTTGGCACATAACAATGACACACTTAATAGAATTGTATCGAAAGAACTCTCTAGAGGTAAGGTCGTGGGATGGTTCAAAGATGAAATTGAGTTCGGGGCAAGGGCATTAGGAAATAGATCCATTTTGGCCGACCCCACTAACCCTAAAATGAAAGATAGGATTAATAGTTTGGTTAAAAGAAGAGAAGGGTTTAGACCCTTCGCTCCAATGGTTACCGAAGAAAGGCAACACGATTTTTTTTGGATTAACGATAACATACCATACATGAATCAAGTTGTGAGAGTTAAGGGTGAATATGTGGACAAATTGAGTTCTGTTACGCACGTTGATGGTACCGCCAGGGTACAAACGGTAAGGAAAGATAATCCAATACACCAACTATTAAGGGAATACGAAAAAATAACTAGTTACCCAATCCTATTGAATACGTCATTCAATGTGAAAGACAAAACAATGGTTAT
>JALRFC010000042.1 GCA_023253875.1 Candidatus Kapaibacterium sp. | reverse complement strand
TCCCAATGTGCCGAAACACAAATGATTGCTTTTGGCTTTGTGAGTTCCTGCCCCACCTTTTGAAATGCTTTTGTAAACACATTATTCTGAATTGCATTCATCGGTGAACCATGACCGAAGAAGATTGTCGGCATTCGATCCGAATGTCCAAGACCTTCTGTCCACGCATGCACATTTCTGAGATTTATCAAATTGGACATAGACATCATCGCCATGGTTGTAAGAAATTGTGAACGTTTCATAGTCTTTAAAAAGTACTAGGACTGGAGGAGCAGTAGTAAAGACACTTTATTTACCAATGCAGAAATTGGCGAATACATCATTAAGTAATTCTTCGGTATAAATGGTCCCCAAAATCAAACCAATGGTATCGAGTGCGGAGCGCAATTCGATGGCGAGCACATCAGTGGTCATCCCATCTTTTGTCAATACCAATGCTCTTTGTATTGCAGTGAGATACTCTTTCAACAATATGGCCTGTCTTTCATTGAGAAGAAATGCATGATGCGTATCAGTTTGTTTGGCGGTTGTAGAAAGATATGAGATGATGTCATGCAAACCATGTACTTCTTTCGCTGAGATATATATATCTTGAGAAGTTTGTGAAGAATGCTCAACAAGATCACATTTATTCTGCACAAGAGCATACTGCACATTGGGATGTTCTTTTTTCACAAGATCAATCAATGATTGTGAATATTGCTCGCCACAAGTGATATCATTGATGATGAGAATGATGGTGGCTCTTTTGATAAGTGACTTTGAATATGCGATACCCTCAATTTCGATTGCATCTTCCGTTTGCTCATGGATGCCGGCAGTATCAATCAATGTGAAATGCATTCCATCAATGATCATGGAACCTTCCACAAAATCTCTTGTCGTACCTGGAATATCACTTACGATAGAACGTGCATATCCCAACAATGCATTGAAGATGCTGGATTTTCCTGCATTGGGGAAACCAAGCAATAATACTTGATGTCCGCTCCGCAATGTTTTTGCCGTTTCATAACTTTCGATGAAACGTTCAGCAGTCAAAGACAAAGTGTGTAATTCCGTTATGAGTCTTTCTTCGGAAACTAATTCAATGTCTTCCTGCGAAAAATCAAAATCCAATATCATGTATTTGAATAAGCGCTCAGTTGCATCTCTTAGTGAAGATAATTCTTTTGAGAAAGACCCAATGAGTTGTCGTGAAGCGCTTTCCAAGGCCGCAGGAGACTGCAAATGAATGATATCATTAACTGCTTCAGCCTGTGTTAAATCCAATTTTCCATTAAGGAAAGCACGTAAAGTGAATTCACCGGGTTGAGCCATATGTGCTCCCGATTGTAGGAGCAATTCAAGGATTCTTTTTGGAACAATCATCCCACCATGACAACCAATCTCGATGGTGTGTTGACCAGTATAGGAATGAGGTCCATCATACTTCAAAATTGTCACTGTATCAATTGGATGCTCATGATCATGAAATACACCATATGAAATTGTATGTGATGCTTTTTCGGTGATATCGAAATGCAAATGTGTATTGATGATTGTGAATGCATCTTCGCCTGAGAGACGTATCATTGCGATACCACTCAGCCCGGGAGGTGTGATGAGTGAGCAAATGGTTGTATGTGTATCAAAATGCATGACCCAATCCGATATGATATTGTGCAGTGGAAAATTGTGGCGATCTGAAAGATGCACTATTCGGATCATAAAGTGGAAAGGCCATATCGAGTCGGAAGGGTCCCGCAGGAGTATCAAAACGAAAACCTATACCATAGCCATATCCCCAATGTGCGGGATTGAATATGCGCGAAATAGTTGCGGTAGTATAAGTACTCGGTGTGAGGCGATTGAATGAATTACCCCAATCGAAAAAGAGCACTGCACCGGAGCGTGCAATTTTATCTGCCCAGAATTCTGCCAATCCTTTTGGTTTTGGAAATGAGTAACGTAATTCAATAGAACCTTCAATGAGACTGGCAGATCCTATGATTGCTGAGAGTTGCGTGATTCTACTCGCGAGAGAATCATCAATGGAAGATTCAGCATCTTTCAGACCACGTGAAGGCCATGCTCGAACGGAATTGGCTCCGCCTGCAAAGAAATGTTTTTCAAATGGTGGAGTGGAATTATCATCATCTGTAAAACCCCAATTGATGATATGTCCGACTTTGATTTTCGTAGCAAATACCAATTGCTTATTCACGGGAGTGAATGTATGGAATTGTGAAAACACCCGAAAGAAATGTGAATAGCCAATATCCGGAGAATATTCAATCTGTGGCAATGTCAAAAAATATCCTTTCGATGGTGTGATGACTGAGTTTCTTCGATCTCCGGTTAATGTTAAACCAAACGTGAATGATGCAGGACTGAAGGGAGAATTTTTATAATAATCGCTGAGTGAAACATATGGTGCAATCAAGCGATAGAGTGGATCATTCGGATCGGTTTCATCTAAAGTAAAATTGATCAAACGTGTGAAATCCAATGTGACATCGAAATTCAAATTGGAAAAAAGCGTCCATTCGGGAAATGTATTAAAATTCGAAACACGCAATTGTGGCGTTAACAATTTCAAATTGCTCGGAAGATTTCTTAGTGATACTTGTGCTGAATATGTCAGAGGAACTCTATGCTCACCCAAGAAGAAAGCAAATGGTTGATTGAAATTCGTACCGATGGAATATTCAAATTCGAGTCCTCTCTGAGTTGAAAACAATGTATTGGATACATCTTGTGCAAGGAGTCGTGAAAAGATGGAAAATGAATTACCTGTTTCTGATATGAGCAAATCGGAATAAGAAGCTTCCAGACCCATATTCAAAAAATTGTCCATCGTTGTACGGTTCAGAAAAACAGAGAAAACAACTTCCTCTGGTTTTTTGTATTTCATGATATATGATACCGTAGCAAGAGTATCAGTATCTGTGATGAATTTCTTCTTGCTTTCCGATACTTCAGAAAAGAAAGAAAGTCCGATCAATTGATTTTTTGATCTATTCACAGTTTGAGGTGAAAGCCATGTATTGGGCTTTATGAACAATAGTCTTTTGAGTAAGTCATCCTGCAGTGTCTTTCCACCGGAAGAAATATGTTCGAATTCAACACTCTGTACGCGATATCGCTCTGGATTTTGCATTCGAATCACTGAAATCACGGTTTTATTCACCGTGTCTATCATTACTTGTTCGATGCGATATTCCAAAAATGCATATCCATTTTCCAAGAGTTGTTGAAAAGAAGAATTGAGCATATTCACCAAACTATCTTCATCATAAAAGCGAGGAAGCTTCAATCGAAAGTCATGTTGAATGGTATTCCATGGAATCGTTTGTTCAAGGGAGGTATCAGTGATGAGTAGATTCGAAAGTGCATATTTCCTACCTTCTCTGCAATACACATCTACTATTCCAATTCCTGAAGAATCTATTGAAATATCCAATTGCACCTTTGCATCAAAATATCCTTTGCGCTGATACAGATTTTGTAATACTTCAACTCTGTTCATCAAAAGAACCGAATCCAATGAAATGCGAATATTCCCTTTTGTATCTGAAGGATAATAGAGTTTATACAATTCCGGTGTGAATACATCATTCCAATCGAGGAAATGATTTAACTCCAATTCGCTGGGAAGTGTGATATTGAGAGCATTGAGAACTTGAGGGGCAGTTAGATGCGCATTCCCGTACATGCGTATGGTCTTTAATGCAAAACGGCGCGTTTCCGCGCCTTTTGACAATGTATGACAGAGTGCAGAAAGACAGCAGAAGAGGATAAAGAATCGTATTGATGAAAAAATCTTCTGCATAAAGCTCTCTGCTATTCACCCAAGAAGTGAGAATTGTGTCGGATTGTGATGCATTCGATCAATCATAATAACTGTCTTCATCTTCATCGTCGAAGAAAAGAGTATCATCATTATTCTCGAATTCCGGCCAAAGATCTTCTATGCCTTCATAAAGTTCATCATTATCATCTAATTCATAGAGATTTTCGAGTACTTGAGAAGGTGCTCCCGTTCTCTCGGCATAATCAATCAATTCATCTTTTGTTGCAGGCCAAGGAGCGTCTTCGAGCGTATATGCTAGTTCAGGTGTCCAAAACATAGGGCATCCATCAGTTTTATGTTAGTGGTAAATAGACAAGATTGCGTAGTGAGGGCGCAAATATGCGTAAAAAAAACTAATTTTGCTGAAATTTCCATGCTACTTTTTGCAAGAAGCATGAATATATCTGTGATTATTACTGCTTACATTTTTTATGCCTGAATTGTCTCCCGAAATACTTGCAAAATATGAGCCTGTCATCGGCCTTGAATTGCATGCTCAATTATTGACAGACACAAAGGCATTTTGTTCCTGCAAAGCCGGATATAGTGATATACCGAATGCCACAGTATGTCCAATTTGCTTGGGACATCCCGGAACATTGCCGGTGGTCAATCGCCGACATGTGGAAATGGCTGTATTACTTGGACTTGCAACGAAGTGTTCAATCAGACCAATCTCTGCATTTGCCAGAAAAAACTATTTCTATCCTGATCTTTCAAAGGGATATCAAATCACGCAATTCAATGATCCAATATGTTATGAAGGTTCTGTGACCATTGAAATGGAAGAAGGATTGATGAAGGAAATCGGCATCACGCGAATCCATATTGAAGAAGATGCAGGTAAGTCTTTGCACGACATTGACATAGATACACTTGTTGATTTTAATCGTGCCGGAATGCCTCTTTTGGAGATTGTCAGTGAGCCTGATTTACGCTCTGCATCAGAGGCATATAGGTATATGGTGACAATGCGCCAATTGGTGCGTTATCTTGGTGTTTGCGATGGAAATTTAGAAGAAGGTTCGCTGCGATGTGATGCCAATGTATCAGTCCGTTTGAGGGGTAATTCAGCATTTGGAACAAAAACAGAAATCAAGAATCTGAATAGCTTCCGAAATGTAGAAAAAGCAATTGCTTATGAGATTGAACGACATATCGCATTGATTGAATCCGGTGGACAAGTTCAGCAGGTGACGATGCAGTGGGATGCCTCTTCACAATGCACAAAAGAAATGCGATCCAAAGAGCAAGCACATGATTATCGGTATTTTCAGGAACCGGATTTGGGATATGTGCGAGTGAATCAGGAAATGATTGAGATGCAACAATCACATTTACCTGAATTACCATTGGCAATGAAACTCAGATTGCAGGATCAATATGGCATTCCCGGTTATGATGCAGGCATTTTGATTGAAGATAAACAGCTAGCATTATTTTTCGAAAACACATGTGCTGAGCTTGCAATACAAAACAATGAGCGATATAAGTTTGTAAGCAATTGGATATTGACTGAGATTCTGAAAATCTTATCCGATAAAAAAATCGGTATTTCCCAAGCAGAAAATATACAACCGCGTGGCATCGCAGAGATTGTTGATTTGTTTGCTGATGAAAAAATCAGCAGTAAAATAGCCAAAGAAGTATTTGCGGAATATTTGCAATCAGGTATTTCTCCTGTCGATTATGTGGCTGAAAAAGGCTTATTGCAAATATCTGATAGAACAGAAATTGAGCGCATAGTCTTGTCCGCATTGGAAGGTGAGGAAGACAATATCGCAAAGTATCGCTCAGGCAAGAATAATCTCTTGGGATATTTCATCAGTAAAGTGATGAAATCTTCTGGAGGAAAGGCCAATCCCAGATTGGTGAATGAATTACTCACACATTATTTACAGTGAGGTAAGCATGGCAATTCCTAAGACCCCATATATATGGATGAATGGCGAGTTTGTTGATTGGGACAAAGCAACCATCCATGTGTTATCACATGTCGTGCATTATGGTTCCGGCTGGTTTGAAGGTATCCGTGCATATAAAACACCCAAGGGAACAGGCATTTTCAGATTGCGTGAGCATATGAAAAGACTCGAACAATCCGTGAAATTATATCGTGGTGACATGCCATATAGCATTGATGAAATGTGTGAAGCAACCAAAGAATTAGTTCGAAAAAATTCACTCGAATCATGTTATATCAGACCAATCGCTTATCGTGGATATGAGAATCTTGGTGTATATCCATTGAATTGTCCGATTGAAGTCTCCATTGCCTGCTGGGAATGGGGCGTCTATCTTGGTAAAGAGGCATTGGAACAAGGCGTTGATGTGTGCGTTTCTTCATGGCAACGTTTGCAAAACAATACATTGCCTGCAGTTTCCAAAGCATCTGGAAATTATCTGAGTTCGCAATTGATACGAATGGAAGCCATCATGAATGGCTATTCCGAGGGAATCGGATTGGATGTACATGGAAATGTTGGAGAAGGAAGCGGTGAAAATATCTTCTTCGTACATGATGGCGTGATATACACACCTCCGATGTCATCATCAATTTTAGAAGGCATCACAAGACATACAGCCATCACATTGGCTAAAGAACTTGGATATGAAGTTCGTGAAACAACCGTGCCAAGAGCCATGTTATATACTGCCGATGAAATCTTTTTCACAGGAACTGCAGTTGAAATCACGCCGGTTCGATCTGTTGATAGAATCAGTGTTGGTGATGGTACTGTCGGACCCGTTACAAAGCGTATTCAACAGGCCTTTTACGAAATCATCCATGATGGAAACAATGATCATGGTTGGTTGACATATGTGTGATTGAACAAATTCAAGAATTCAAATACAGGATAGATATCACTATGGCAAAGACCGCCACAAAAACAAAGATGAAACCGAAAGCATCGAGTGCAAAAAAGGCACAGGTCAAACCCATTGCTTCAAAAAAAGCGCAGGTTGCGGCTCCCGTCAAGAGTAAACCCATTGCGAAGAAAGTAGTAGCGACAAAGCCTGTGTCGAAAAAGTCGGTCAAACCCGCACAGAAGGCACAATTCAGCGCATTTGATATGAAGGGATTTGACAAACAAACCATCATATCATGGTATAAACTGCAACATCTTGGTCGTCGCCTTGATGAGAAAGCTGCATTGTATTTGAAAATGGCTAAGGGTTGGTCATATCATGCTCCATGTGCAGGTCATGATGGAATTCAAATTGCGCTTGGGCAAATCTTCCGTCAAAACAAGGATTTTCTCTTTCCATATTATCGTGATTTGATGACCTCGCTTTCAGCGGGTATCACGATTGAAGAAATCATCTTGAATGGTCTTTCAAAAGATGCTGATGTGGCCGGTGGAGGCCGACACATGAGTAATCACTTTGCGAAACCTTCTATTGGTATTCAAAATGGATCTTCATGTACCGGTAATCATTCATTGCATGCTGCAGGTCTGGCAAGAGCAGTGAAGAAATTCAAAGGTGATGAAGTTGTGTATTATTCGGGTGGTGATTCAGCATGTTCTGAAGGGTACTTTTATGAAGCAGTCAATGGTGCATCTCGTGAAAAGTTGCCTGTTGTCTTCGTGATTCAAAATAATAAATTCGGTATCTCTGTACCACTCCATGAACAAACAGCGAATCTTGTCGTTTCAGATAATTTCATTGGTTTCAAACATTTGAAAATCATCAATTGTGATGGTCGCGATGTTTTTGATTCCTATCGTGCATTGGTAGAAGCTCGTGATTATGCTTTGTCAGGAGCAGGTCCGGTATTCGTGCATGCTGATTGCGATCGCATTGGTTCACATTCAAATAGTGACAATCATGAATTATACAGAAAACCTGAAGAAATTCAGGAAATGAAAGATCGTGATCCACTTCCCACCTTCCGAAATGCAATTTTGGCAAAAAAAATTGCCACCGAACAAGAATTGCTAGCCATCGAGGAAGAAAATAAGAATGCCATCTTTGCTGCTGCAGACATTGCTGAAATAGCACCTGATCCCGTTGGATCAAGTTATCTTGATTTCTTGATGCCTGAATCCGTGGTTTCCTATGATGATACAACCGAATATGATTTTGTGAATGATCCCAATGCCCAGCAATACACGTTCCGTGAAGGAATCAATATTGCAATGAAGCAAGAGTTTCAGAAAAATCCTCACACGTATTTGTGGGGACAAGATGTAGCTTCAGTGAATAAACAGGGTATTTTCAATGTTCCAAAAGGGATGTTGGATGAATTCGGCAATGAAAGAATTTTCAATGCTCCGATTGCTGAAGATTATATCGTTGGTACGGCAAATGGGTTCACTCGCTATCGAGATGATATTCGGGTCGTAATTGAAGGTGCAGAATTTGCAGATTATTTTTGGCCTGCAATGGAGCAATTGATTGAATGTTCTCATGACTATTGGAGAACACGTGGTCAATTCTCACCAAATATCACAATACGTCTTGCGAGTGGCGGATATATTCAAGGTGGATTATATCATTCCCAAAATCTTGATGCAATCTTTGCAGGCATTCCGGGCATCAGAGTAGTGTGCCCTGCATTTGCGGATGATGCGATTGGTCTCATGAGAAATTCCATTCGTTCAAAAGGCGTTACCATGTTTCTTGAACCCAAGTTTCTCTATAATTATAGACCAAGTTCAACATCACTTCCTGATGATGATTTCATCGTGCCTTTTGGTAAGGCTCGTATTCGTCGTCCAGGTACTGACTGCACATTGATTTCTTATGGCAATGCCATTCATCTATCATTGAAAGCGGCAGACGAGCTATTTACTGAGCATGGTATCTCTTGCGAGGTGATTGACTTACGTTCATTGAAACCATGGGATCGCCAGACTGTCTTTGCTTCCGTTCGTAAAACCAATAGAGCTGTAATTGCTCATGAGCATTATTTGACTGTTGGTATTGGTGGAGAGATTTCAGCAAGCATCACCTCTGAATTGTTCTCAATACTTGATGCACCGGTTGGAAGAGTAGCAAGCAAAGATGTACCGGTCGGTTTTGCAAAGTCATTGGAAGCTGCAATATTGGTAAACGTGAACGATATCAAGAATGAAGTACTGAAAACTGTCAATTTCTAATTGAAAGAGCCATAAATGAAAGCCCGATCTGATAAAGGTCGGGCTTTTCTTTTTGTGGAATATCTGACATTATCAATTGTAAATAATATGACACTGTGTAAGAAATCTGACACTATTGTCCACAGTTCATAGATAGATACATACAATAAAATTGTATTGAATGAAATTGCTTTGGGGAATTATATTCGGTTGTTTTATCCACAAAATGTCCTATATTTGCCTGACTCCTAGGAGTCTGCTTGGCGAGTTGCGCCCGTAGCTCAACCGGATAGAGCATTGGATTCCGGTTCCAAAGGTTAGGGGTTCGACTCCCTTCGGGCGCGCATTAACATTATGAGAACAAACAAGTTAGAATATTATGTCTGAAACTGAAAAAATGATTGAAACCAATGAAACTGATTGGAATGTACGAGAAGCAGAGCAGGAGCAAGATGTCTTGATTGGTAAAATCAAGAAGATTGGTTTTGCTTTGATTACTGTATTGGCAATTGGACTTGGATATTATTTCTATACTGGCATGCAGGAAACCAATAATGAAGAAGCAATGACTGCATTGTCCAGAATTTCCTCTTATTATGAGACCGGTCAATTCCAAAAAGCATTGGATGGTGATCCTTCCCGATCTATTCGTGGTGGTAAAGTGATTGGTCTTAAAGCCATTGTGAGCGAATATGGCGGAACATCTGCAGGTTCATTTGCCGCATTATATGCAGGTACATCACTTATGAATCTTGGCAAATTTTCTGAAGCTATGCCATATTTTGAAACAGCATCCGGTAGTGCTGATGAGACAGTGAGTGCAGGTGGCAAAGCAGGTATGGCAGCATGTAAAGAAGAAATGAACAGTTATGAAGAAGCGGCATCATTATATGAAGCTGCTGCCGGACCAAAAGATGGTCCAATGTATGAAAGATATACACTTTTTGCAGCGCTGAACTATGAGAAGGCATCAGCCGGCGGTTCAGGATCAGCAAAAGAAAAAGCGATTACCCTATTAAAAGGATTGGTTGCCAAGAATTCCGGATCGGAATATACCACAGAAGCAAAGATGGGGTTAGCTCGTCTTGGTTGGCATGAAAATTGATTAGGATAATCCTGATATTAGTGTCTAAATGACGTAATTATGATAAAAATTGACAATAACAATACAGTTTTAAGTTATTATTTAACAAACGGAGGTATTATGCGACGTTTGCTTCGCCTGGGTACCATGCTATTTGCTCTATTGCTGATGGCTGGCACCAGTTATGCGCAAAAGCCGCGCG
>JALRFC010000429.1 GCA_023253875.1 Candidatus Kapaibacterium sp. | reverse complement strand
GTGATTTCCTCTTCACTGAATCCATGTTTGAGTATGACTGTATACTCACCTTGTTCTATTGGTCCGGGAATATCTACTCGATATCTATGTACGTGATTTCCATTAGGAATTGTTTTCTTGTCTGTCGGCTGATATGTCTTTCCCCGAAATTCAACTCTTGGCTCTATGCCGTCAATGGAATTTGCAATAAAAGTCATCCTGACATTTTTGGCTTTGTCAAAGGTTTGCAGGGAACTCTCATCCCACACTGCAATTGGTCTTTGCTTTACTACTTGAGTGGCTGAACAACCAATGAGAAAGATTGTTAAGAACATAGAAAGCACATGCTTGATGTTTGTCATGGCATATCTCCTGAAATAAGCCGGAACCCTGATTCCGTATGATAAAAAAGTAGTGAAGTACTGTTTGATTTATATGAAAGATACATCTATATCTTAGTGTTAGAACTTATATCTCTATTTTTCTTCTTCATGGATGTTGAGAAAAGAATCATATCGCCAATAATACCAATATCTGTGGATGCAAAATTCATAGTAATGGAATTAACACTTGATGACATCATGGCATTCCAATGACCTGGACTATTTTTCCATCCCTGAAACATGATGAGATGCACATTGGCGACATGTCCAATCAAGAATGCAACATTCTCCATTGCAAATGACATGGTATGCTTACTCTTGCTTCTCACCAATTTGATGTGAAATGATAATTGGTCATAATGAAACTGTATATGTAGGTGCTTTGAAATATTATTTTTGAAATCCTCAGATTCAAAAGACTTCAGTGTTTTCAAATGAGAATAAATGGAAGTAGTCCGAATGATTGGAAGCTTTTCCATCTCCACAAAATATGCAAGAGGTTCTAATCCCAATTGAATTCTATATGCATTGATCGAATCAACAATGCTGAGTTTCTCCTTCATT
>JALRFC010000428.1 GCA_023253875.1 Candidatus Kapaibacterium sp. | reverse complement strand
ATCACTATCAATCGTTTTCGGCCGCGTATATCGCGCGAATCATGTCGGGGTATGTCCCAATACGGAAGAGGGTTTTTGATGCTCTTAAATCGAACGAAAATGCCATTAAAAGCCAAAATAAAATTGAGTACACACAGGCCGAACGGGAAAACATAAAAAACGGGTATGTTTTGGAGTGTTTAATAAAACCATGGAGGTATTATTTGAAAACCGGAAAATTGACATTTGGGATCACCCCGTTTTCCATTATTTACGAAACATTAACCAACGATTTTGGTGTATTGGATTTGTCAGGGGATGACAAAAAACGGATCCATGCAAAGGCCGTGGAATTGGTAAAACAAAAAATCAACCAACCGTCCACCAACCTGGAAACATTCAACCGGTCAAAAAAAATCAATGAGTTAATCCAAAAAAACGGATTTTTGGAAACCATGTCGGATGACATCAAATCCAAATGTTATGAATTATCCGTTTTGGAATACTTTGAAAAGGCCAAAAACCAAAACGTTGATTTGGAGGCAGTATTTACACAAAAATTAAAAAAATAAAATCATGGAAAATAACGAAATACAGGAATTTGAAATTCAATGTCGGGGACATTTCCCGGAACAAATCATGGATTTATGGTCTTTTCGGAAATATTCGGATTTTAAGGTTGGATTTGGAAAAATCGATTTTAAAGGTACCGAAACCGAATTGAACGAATTATTAAACGATTTGTCAAAGGATCATTCCGATTTTAAGGTGATCGGAGTAATCAATAAGGCCGACACATTAATTGAGGTATCCAACGAAAAAACCGGGGACATTACCGTTACCGATTTGTTTGATCAATCCAGGGAACACGGAACAACCGTGGAAAAACTGTTGACCATTTTAACACCCCGTGATGTCAAACGGTTCAACGAATTCAACCCAGGCGGATTCCGTCGGTTT
>JALRFC010000427.1 GCA_023253875.1 Candidatus Kapaibacterium sp. | reverse complement strand
GTATTTGGAAGGATTGCTTGATATATTCCATTATTGAGATATCCAATACCACCTGTTGTTTGAATCATGGCGAAAGAGCCATCATTGAGAAGATGAAAACCAGCATTGGTAATAGTGGGTAATCCCGGTAAGCGTGTATTTGAAGGATATTGATAGATGCCATTCGGATTGCCATAATAGATGATGCCATTAAGTACCGAGATCTGATGTAATTCGGAAGTGAAACCAATATTTAGCGATTCAGTGACACCGGAACGAATGCGTTTAAGAGCATCATATTCAGCATAGAGAATTGATGAACCATCGGAAATCATATCATAGATTGTTTGAGGATTAAGTACATTCCATGAAGTGACTTCTTGCAATGTTGCATTGATACTTGCTTTAGCCAAACCTTTTTCTGTTCCCACCCATAGTGTGTCCTGCAGAATTGCCAAACTTCCAATGGATGTTCCGCTGGGAATGGTACCAATGAATTTTATCCAATCGCCGGGAATCGTACCTTGGAATTTCATGATGCCGAAATCACCGGCGCAATAGGTTATGCCTTTATAAAAGGCGAATGTTCGGATGCGTTTTGAAGCGATGCCTTGCGGTTGTGCAGTGAGAATTGCAGTGATGCTTGTCCAGGATTTGTTCTGAATATCAAAGAGTACAATTGCTCCATTTTCAGCACCGACCCAGATTGTGTGCAGCGTTGAATCATATGCAATTGCCGTGATGGTAGATGTCAGCAAAGTGGAATCACTTACTCGCCAATATTCCATTGCTCCATTGTTGGTATCATACGAATAGACACCACCTCTTGTTCCTGCATAGATGATGTCATTCGCACTGGTGAGTGCTTTCACAGCATACATGGATGACATATTCTGCCATTGGCTGATGAGTTGTGCATGAACTGAAGAAATACATGTCATGCAAGCAATGGCGATATATGACAATA
>JALRFC010000426.1 GCA_023253875.1 Candidatus Kapaibacterium sp. | reverse complement strand
CCCTTCTATGACGACAGTTGGCACGATGTTGGCGGTTATGCTAAACTAGTGGAGATAGAACTTGCGAAAGGAAAGTGATGGACTTAGTTCTCGACATCGAGACAGACAGCAAGCATAGCAAGATTTGGCTGTGCTATACCCATAACAGCGAGACAGATGAATACGTATGTCACACAACACCAGATACGCTCATACCCTTGATAAACAAAGCAGACAGGCTGATCGGACACAACTTGATCGGCTTCGATGCGCCCGTATTGAACAGGCTTTGGGGAACGAAGATTGGATTGAAGAAAGTGAGAGATACCTTGATAATGTCAAGGCTGCACAATCCAAGCATCGAAGGGGGTCACAGTTTAGAAGCATGGGGGAAGAGGCTTGGGAATCATAAGGTTGAGTACACACGCATTTGGCATTGGTTAAATAACAAGCCCTATGATAAGACTTCTACTGATCCTTATGATGCTCCACATGATAGCCTCAATCGGTTTTATTGTAAGCAGGACGTGGCAGTGACTGTTCAGTTGTACCGTTACCTTGATGAGCAACTTGCTGATTGGGGTGAAAGTGTGCAGCTTGAGCATGAGGTAGCCGCCATTATTAACAAACAGGAAAGGCATGGGTTCCGCTTCGATGAAGAGAAGGGTCGCATACTATTGGCACAGCTTTCAGGTGAGGTTGCTGATATTGAAGGTGAGTTGCAAAGTGTCTTCCCACCGATTGTTGAAGAGCGTGTTAGCGAGAAGACGGGTAAGCCCCTCAAGACAAAGGTTACGCCGTTTAATCCGGGTAGTCGTCAGCAGATCGCAGAGAGACTTGCGGGGTTAGGTGTTAAGTTTACGCAGGAGACAGAGAAGGGCAGTGTTATTGTTAACGAGAAGGTGCTTGAGGGCATTGACTTACCAGAGGCTAAACTAATCGCTAGGTATCTCATGTTACAGAAGCGCAT
>JALRFC010000425.1 GCA_023253875.1 Candidatus Kapaibacterium sp. | reverse complement strand
GGCAGTGATTGGAACGCTCCAGGCGTCTTATACGGACTTTCACTACCTGCGTCAAGTATGGCAGCGTACGACTGAAGAAGATGCCTTGTTGGGCATTGGAATGACCGGTATTGCGTCAAACGCATTGGAGGGTCTGAAGCTCGAAGAAGCTGTTGACATTGCAAAGGCTGTTAACAAGCAAGTGTCAAATGATATTAAGATCAATGAGGCGGCTCGTATCACATGCGTTAAGCCAAGTGGTACATCTTCTATCGTGTTGGGTACGTCAAGCGGCATCCATGCATGGCACGACCAATACTATATCCGTCGTGTACGTGTAGGCAAAGAGGAGCCGTTGTACAAGTACTTGTCTGAGTACGCTCCTGAGATTATCGAGGACGACTTCTTCAAGCCAACCGAGCAGGCCGTAATCTCGATCCCACAGTCAGCCCCTGAAGGATCTGTGCTGCGCAACGAAGAGACTGCCCTGCAGTTCTTGGAACGAATCAAGCAGTTCTCCACAGACTGGATCAAGCCTGGTCACAGAGCAGGAGACAACACTCACAACATTTCTGCTACAGTCACTATTGATGTTAGTGAGTGGGAAGAAGTGGGAGAGTGGCTGTGGAACAACAAGGATTATTACAACGGGCTTTCATTTTTGCCGAAGGATCTTGGCACGTACGTGCAGACGCCATTCGAGTCAACGACCAAAGAGGTCTATGACCAGATGATGTCTACACTCCACGACATCGACTTGCGTGATGTCAAGGAGGGCCAGGACAACACCAACCTTATGGGCGAAGCAGCTTGCGCTGGCGGTGCTTGTGAGGTGCAGTAATGTGTATAACATGTTAATCGTAACATAGCGATGAATACTATATTTGTTTTAAATATTTGACGGTTGGGTTCAAATGGTTTGATAGTATGGTAGTGATGGGGTCCACGGAAGTGGGCCCCTTTCGCTAAAGAGCTA
>JALRFC010000424.1 GCA_023253875.1 Candidatus Kapaibacterium sp. | reverse complement strand
AGATATACCAATTGGATTTGGCCGATATGGTGAACGCGTGGCAAAGACACCTCTTTTCTGATTGCCTCTTGGCGGCAAGACCATTGGTTTCCAATTCTTTGCCTCATGGAATCCATAGATAAGCCAAATATGTGAGAATGAATCGAGGTCTTTCACTGCTTGTTCAAAATTATGACCTCTATGCAGTTGTATATATCCATCTATGCCCAAATCCGAGTCGGGTTGTCGTGGAGCGCGATGTTTTGAAGATGTTTTACCGTGAAAAATGCCAATGCAGGCAAGGGTGATGTCAAAATCTGCCATTTTTGTATCAATAAAGTTCGGAGCGAATCGTTTCACCACCCGCATTTCGTTATATAAGAGGTTCCATTATGCCAATTTATGAATATCAATGCCGTAAATGCGGAAAAAACTTTGAAGTATTGCAATCTATTTCCTCTGATGCTCTCACTACTTGTCCAATAGATCAATGTGAACAAGATGAAAAGGCCAAAGGTGAGGTCTTTCGTAAAATCAGTGGAGGTTCCGGATTGGTATTCAATGGTTCCGGATTCTATCTTACAGATTATGTGAAAAAAGGTGACTCAGCCGAATAGAAAGAGAATGTTACCGGCGAATATTCAAGACATATATCAATTGATATATGTCTTTTTTTTCCACCATTCATCTGAAAACAAGACCCAAACAGTAGTTTTGCACAATTCAAAGCTATTGATTAAACTTCTTTGGTGTATTCTATGAGTGTGAAGCGTTCTATTTTACAATCCATCTTCATGATGGCATGCATCCTTCTTTTCATCGGATGCGGAGGCGGAGAGCAACAAACAGGAGGAGCACTCACCGAAATGAAGGGTGGTAAGTTTAAGGGCGGAATCTATAGAGCCAATGAAATGGCTGAATTGCGCTCTCTCGATCCTGTCGGTGTCAATGATGCAACTTCGCATCATATTGCAGATC
>JALRFC010000423.1 GCA_023253875.1 Candidatus Kapaibacterium sp. | reverse complement strand
ATGATGATAGGTATTGTAGGTATCATTGCATGGATGATCATAGGATAATGAATACTCCTCAATCAAATTTGGCCGGAAGTGATAAGCTGAAGTCGCTAAGTGAACGCACAATGTCACTCATGGTGTATTCAGTATCAATCATTGTCGTATTACTTGTAGCATTTATGTTATATGTACCGCAAGCAATCACGATTGACGGTCTTAATGTCATGGTGCTACCGAAGTTGAACGCATTCATCAATTCTGCTTGCACAATTCTGCTTTCACTTGGATTCTATTTTATCCGCAAAAAGAATATTGCCGCTCATCGCATGATGATGATGAGTGCATTTGGTTTGTCCTTGTTGTTTTTATTGTCCTATGTGACCTATCATTCCTCGGCTCCTTCAACCACATTTGGAGGTGAGGGGATTATTCGATTGGTCTATTTCACGATTTTGATTACACATATAACATTGGCTGCAATTATTGTCCCGCTTGCATTATTTACACTTCTTAGAGCGTGGAGATCAGAATTTCCTGTGCATAAGAAGATTGCTCGTTGGACATTGCCCATTTGGCTTTATGTGACGATTACAGGTGTGATCGTGTATCTCATGATTTCACCGTATTATACGATGGGACAGTAAGCGCTGTCTCGGACTTTTAATTCTTGTGCCCTTTGGCATTTATGTTCATCTTTTGTCAGTTCTACAGAGTAAAGCATGCCACATACTGATTCAGCAGGTTTGCTATTTTTGCCTTTGTTCTTGCCTTTATTGGGATTCCTCTCAATACTTTTTATTGACAAAGCGCAAGAGAAAGCAATCAAATATGTCACATTGATTTCTTCAATGCTTACATTCTTTGCATCTCTTCCATTGTGGTTTTTGTTCAATGATGGATTGGATGGATTTCAGTTTTACACCAATATCTCCTGGATTCCTTCGCTCGATGCAGGCTTCAGAACAGGTATTGAT
>JALRFC010000422.1 GCA_023253875.1 Candidatus Kapaibacterium sp. | reverse complement strand
AAAATGACAATAATAAGAATCGAAAATATCCGGTGATGGATAAGAGGGTTGCTGAGACATATTCGAAAGATTCAATTGCTTCAAATAAAAACGATCTAATTGATCCTTATGTAAAAGCATTTCGTTATGCATCGGACAAAATCATAGCAAATGGTGAGGGCATTGTTTGCATGGTTACAAATAATGGTTTTCTTGATGGAATTGCATTTGATGGTATGCGTAAACATTTGATGCAAGATTTTTCGACTGTTCGAATAATTGATCTCAAAGGAAATATCCGCAAAGACTCGATGCGCGATGGAATACCGCTTGGTGAAGAACATACGGTATTTGGACTTGGAGCGATGGTAGGTATTTCAATTGCTCTATGTGAAAAGAAAAGAGAAGGCAAGGATCATAATATTGAATATTGGGATACACATTTCCGTTCTAAAAGAGTTGAGAAATTTGCGGAATTGGAATCAGCGCAGACATGGTTTGGACTACCTTCACGCATGTTACAACCCAATGCAAAGAATGTCTGGCTCACAGATGGAATGGCTGATGATTGGGATTCGTTGATTCCAATGGGTAGTAAGGAAGGAAAGAGTGGAATAGGTACAAATGTACTTTTTGGAATTTATACATTAGGCATTAATACAAACAGAGATAGATGGGTATATAATTTTTCGTCTGAGAAGGTTGAAAATAATGTAAAAAGGATGATTGAGACATATAATTATGAAGTATTCAGATACGCAAACCGAGAGTCTACCAAAGTTGACTTAGATGTCTTTTTGACTAATGACGACACCAAAATTTCATGGTCAAGCAAGTTAAAAGAATGTCTACAAAGAGGCATGAATTCATCTTTTCAAAAATTTGGAATGCGAACTTCAATTTATAGACCATTTTGCAACATGACTTTATACACTGATGAGATTTTAACTCATCGAAGAGGTCAATTCCCTCGAATCTTCCCCCTTCC
>JALRFC010000421.1 GCA_023253875.1 Candidatus Kapaibacterium sp. | reverse complement strand
ACGGTTTCAACAAGTATGATGTCAATACCGCCCGCAATCAATCCACGCAATTGCTCGGTATATGCATCTACGACTTTTTGCCAAGTCGTTGCGCGATATCCGGGATCATTCACATCCGGAGAAAGCGAGAGCGAAGTATTGAGAGGTCCGATTGCACCTGCCGCAAAGCGAGGTTTTTCCGGAGTTGAATATTCCATGCATGCTTGTTTGGCCAGCTTGGCAGCATGAAAATTCAATTGATAAGCAAGTGATTGCAAACCATAATCAGCTTGTGCTATCGAGGTTGAACTGAATGTATTTGTTTCGATGATATCAGCGCCCGCGGCGAGATATTGCCTATGAATATCGAGTATGATTTGTGGCTGAGAAAGCACCAAGAGATCATTATCACCACGCACATCATGATGATGATTACACAGCATCGAATGAAATTCGCCGGCACTTTCACTACTACCGCGAAAATCCTCTTCTTGCAATGCATGTCTCTGAATCATAGTGCCCATGGCGCCATCAATGATCAGGATACGCTTTGTAAGAATTGATTGTATGGTGGTATAGATTGAATTCATGGGTACAAAACTAAGAAAATGACGCGCTTCATGAGTGTAGAAGCATAGAACTCTTGATATCAGTACAAGAATTCCTATCTCATTGTTATTTCTTCAATTGCATTGCTCTTCCCTCAAATAACCGTAGTTTTGCACTGCGATTCATTGCTTTGGAATGCTAGTTCGGCCGATTTAACTGCTGTATCCTCTCCTCATGTTCCTCCTGCCATGCTTCGCGCATGATTCTTATTTATCCGTATCAAGGAACGAATGAACTTTACAGATTTGCCTTTGAGTGAAGGCCTTCAAAAGGCTCTCAAGGCAGAGGGATATTCCGTGCCCACACCCATTCAAGCGGAAGCCATTCCCTCAATTTTACAGGGTAGCGACATCATCGGATGCGCTCAAACGGGCACAGGAAAGAC
>JALRFC010000420.1 GCA_023253875.1 Candidatus Kapaibacterium sp. | reverse complement strand
CCATAAAATCTACAATCGGCTGGGGGGTGTACACGATACCATGGGTATCTGCTACCTTCACGGCAAATCCTTGGAAGAATTTTTCGTACACATGATTCAGGAAGGTTTGTTTTTGGGCAAAATCATCCGTTGCGCCCGCGGCCAATTCCAATGCTTTGTAAAACCGATCAAGGGGTCTGAGGAAATCTTCAACCGTACTCCCATAACCCTGCACTAATGTTGCTATGACACCTTCCAATTCACGAGCGACAGCATTCTGCTGAAGAAAGCCCGGTGCATTGAAAATAGTGGTGAATATTCTTCTTGTGAGCAAGTGTTGAATCAGCATTTCCTCAACAGCTTCAATACTCAAAGATGGATTGATGCTTTGTTGCACCAGTGTCATGAATGTATCAAATGACTGTTGAAATGCGCGATTACTACTTCTTTGATCTTCGAGAATCCGGAGAACGCTTTTTGCGAGCGTAGGGATGGTATTCTTGAATTCCTCTACGGCATGCTCCCATTCCTTGATATAGGGTTGATCATATTCGAAAAATGCCGACAAAACCTCAACCAGGGTCTTAGGATTCGAAATATCTTCATCAAGGATTTGTCTTCCATCTTGAAACAGAATAGCCCTTCCGGGTTGCCAGAACAGGATATTCGTTTGTGGATAGCCATCAGCGAATTTCTTGGTGATTTCGGTTGGGAGATCATCTTTGGAATCTTTGGCTTCCCAGAAACCACGCGCGAGAGAGAATTGATCGAGGAGAGCACCATCAACGGATGCATTTTTACGGTCTTTTCGTTTGATCGTATATTCCTCTATGAATTGCCATCCAATCTTCTTTGTATAGGTTTGGAGGAGGTCTTGAAAAGCATTCCGGACGGTCATTTCATTTGAATGTCCATGCTTTTCAAATGAAGCCAATTCCTCATAATATTCTTTGATAGGTTTATGATTAGGTTTGATGTCAATACTCATGAATGTA
>JALRFC010000041.1 GCA_023253875.1 Candidatus Kapaibacterium sp. | reverse complement strand
ATATCCCATAACTCCAAAAGAACATGGGACTGAATTCTTGATGGAACATCGCCATTTGTGGCTCAGAAGCACTCGCCAGCATGCCATTATGCGCATCCGTGCGGCGGTGATAAAGGCAATTCGTGATTTCTTCGATGGAAATGGCTTTAAACTTATGGATTCGCCAATATTGACCCCAAATGCATGTGAAGGAACATCCACATTGTTTGAAACAAAGTATTTTGATCTAGGGAAAGCATATTTGTCACAGTCAGGCCAGTTATATGCTGAAGCCAGTGCGATGGCACTTGGCAGAGTTTATACATTTGGTCCAACATTCCGCGCCGAGAAATCCAAAACAAGAAGACATTTGACAGAATTCTGGATGGTTGAACCCGAAATGGCCTTTTTTGATTTGAATGATGATATGGATTTGGCCGAAGATTTGGTGGAGTATATTGTGCAATATGTGCTCAAAACATGTCAAAAAGAATTGGCTGTCATGGGACGTGATGTATCAAAACTCGAAGCGATTCGCAGACCATTTTATCGCATGAGCTATTCCGAAGCTGTTGAATGGTTGAATAAGAATGATGTGAAATTGAATAAAAAACAGGCAGATGGTTCCGAGATTCAAATAGATTTTCCTTGGGGCGAAGATTTCGGTGCGCCACAGGAAGAGGCCATCATGCAGCAATTTGATAAACCATGCATCATTCATAGATATCCAGCAGAAGTGAAAGCATTTTACATGAAACGCGATCCCGATCAGCCGACAGTTGCTTTGGCGATGGACATGCTAGCTCCCGAAGGAGCAGGAGAAATCATCGGTGGAAGTCAAAGAGAAGATGATTTTGATGCATTACTTTCTCGCATTGAACATGAACAATTGCCAAGAGAAGAATTTGAATGGTTCCTTGATTTGAGAAAATATGGTTCTGTTCCACATGCAGGATTTGGCTTGGGTGTAGAAAGAACTGTGAAGTGGATTTCCGGTGCGGAGCATATACGCGAAGTGATTCCCTTCCCAAGAATGATATATAGAATTGTCCCCTGATTTTCCAGGCCGGTTCAACCGGCCTTTTTTGTCGCCATGAAACTAAGTCTATACAATACGCTCACTAAATCCGTTCAAGAATTCACTCCGATTCATGATCGTGAAGTACACATGTATTCATGTGGTCCGACAGTGTATGATCATGCACATATCGGAAATTTGAGATCATTTCTCTTTCCTGACATCTTACAAAGATCACTTCGCGTCATTTGTGGATATCGCGTGAAATGGGTGATGAATATCACTGATATTGATGATAAAACAATTAGAGACAGTGCAATTGGAAGTCCGAAATGGAAGTTTGAATTTGGTACGCAGACGAGCGATCCCAAAGAGAATGTGCGATTATTGACTTTGTACTATGAACAAGCATTCAAAAGAGATTTAGAACTCATTGGCATCAAGAAATCTGATTTTTCTGCCATGCCAAGAGCTACTGATTATATCAAAGAAATGCAAGCATTGATTGTTTCGATTTCTTCTCAAGGATTCGCATATGAATCCGAAGGAAGTGTGTATTTCAATGTTGCAAAATGGCGTGAACATGAGCAATATGGTAGGCTCTTCGCCATTGATCTTGAACACTTCAAGGCCGGAGTACGCATTGATGCTGATGAATACTCTCGAGAACAAGTAAGTGATTTTGTTTTATGGAAAGCAGTAAAAGACAATGAACCGTTTTGGGATTTTCCTTTCGAAGGGAAGAATCTCAAAGGAAGACCCGGTTGGCATATAGAGTGTTCCGCGATGGGACAAGCATTGCTTGGTCTTCCGCTTGACATTCACACAGGAGGAGTGGATTTGCGATTTCCTCATCATGAGGATGAAATTGCTCAGAGTAAAGCAGGGTATGGATGTGAAACTGCACAGTTTTGGTGCCACAATGAATTTCTCGAAGTTGAAGGTAAAAAGATGAGTAAGTCATTGGGTAATTTTTATACTCTTCAAGACTTATTGAACAAAGGCATGGACCCATTGGATATTCGATTTTCGATGGTGAATGCACATTATGGGTCTGTGTTCAATTTCACTGAATTTGGAGTAGAATCAGCCTCAAAAGCCAGAAAGAGAGTGCAAGAGTATATCTATGCTTGTTTTGAAGGGAATGTTGGACATGATCATCATGCAGAAGAAT
This sequence comes from Candidatus Kapaibacterium sp., assembly GCA_023253875.1. Lineage (GTDB taxonomy): Bacteria > Bacteroidota > Ignavibacteria > Kapaibacteriales > UBA961 > UBA961. The sequence goes on along the minus strand of JALRFC010000041.1, from coordinate 8,241 downwards.
TATATCAATTAAAACAAGAATTTTTCGGTGCTTTATGTGATGATTTACATATGCCTAAAGCGATTGAAGCCTTATTCACTTTCATGAAAAATACTCCGGCACATATTCTTTCGAATAGAGATAGACCTTCCTTTCTTGAACTCATGAATGATATCAATGACATTATTGCAGTCTGGACAATTGCACCAAGACCAGAAGAATCTATTCCCGATGAAGTCAAAAAACTCGCGGAAATTCGTTGGAATGCCAAAGCAACCAGAGATTTTGCTCTCGCGGATGATATGCGAAAGCAGATTGCTGCATTGGGATTTGCGATCAAAGATACGAAAGACTCATATTCAATCATCAAAGAATGAATGCAATCGGTATCATAGGATTTGGTGCACTCGGAAGCGCGCTTGCTGAAGCTGTGAAGAAAACCGGCAGACTTTCTTGGTTGCTTATTCGCAATGAATCCAAGCATGAATCCGCGAGTACAGTGCATGTGCCGATCCTTACACAGATTGCAGACATACCGAAGAATACTGATGCCATTATTTTGGCAATTCCGGATAAAGAGATCGATGCTATCACTCAGCAAATCCATCAGATGTACAATGATGAACAGGCATGCATGCTCATCCATTGTTCCGGAGCACTACGAAGAGAAGTTCTATTCGGGCAGAATTCCTTTTTGAAAGCTATTGCTATGCATCCATTTCAAAGTGTACAAAGTGTTGAAGATATTGCATCAATACCTTGGGGAATAGAATGCGAAAGTGATGATAGAGCAATCATGTCGCTTTTCATCGAGTCATTGAATGGTATTCCTTTCTTTTTGGATGAATATACAATACAGCTCAAAGAACTATATCATGCCACTGCTGTCATTTCGGCCAATTTTCTCACGATACTCACAGCATATTCCGCTGAATTGGCAGCTAAGGCCAATGTTCCTGCAGAAGTCTTTTTACCGAAGATTCAATCTACAGTGCTTGATCGAGCACATCAGGCCTTGCAGTCACAACAATCAATCATCGCGGGTTTAACAGGTCCGCTCATTAGAATGGATGAATCCACCATTCGTGCACATAGAACTGCAATGGCATCCATTCCAGGAATGGACGCATTATATTGCTCAATAAGCAAAGCAGGAATCGAATTGTTGGTGAAGGAAACATTGTTGACACATCAGCAAGCTGATAGACTAATTGAAGTATTGCATGAAATCCCAATGAGTGGAAAACATGCATTGTGAATGTGTATCTTTGCAGTAATCACATATGGAGTGAAATTATGTTTTTTCGAATGCTTCTTTTCATTGTCGGAATCAGTATTCTCATTGGAAATCCGATAGATGCCCAAGCACGTAAAAAACGCAAAGCGTCCAAGAAAAAAACAGTTCAAGTTCTGAAACCTGCCAAGAAATTTACCCATGATGAAGGTAATTTTTCAATAGCATTTCCAGGTTCGCATGGACAAGTAAAGGGTGATACTTCGCTGATATCCACGACATTTGGTCAAACACAGTTTTATGCCTATACAACCAATTCCACGCAAAGTGCTTCGATGATTGCATTATATGAATTGGACATGAAAAAAGTAGCAGAAAAGGATATTGAATTAGCAGAGAATAATCGCATCCTCCTTGATACATTGCAGGCGCAATTGATAGCTAATCTTGGTGGCATTGTTCAAAGAAAAGTAAAGATGGTAAGAGAAGGTTTATATCACTCTCGCATTTCCTATTTCACAGTCAAAGGCGAAGGCGATAAAACGATTTATTTCAGATGTGAGAATATCATTAATGCTCCCAGAGTATATCAATTGCTCTATCAATCTTCTGTAAAATCAGGACCCGATAGTCCGGAAGCCAAAAAGTTTTTCCAATCATTTTCATTGAAAAACAAGTGATGAGCATTTCGAAGAATGCAAAAATCTATGTTGCCGGTCATAGAGGATTGGTTGGAAGTGCAATTATCAATGCATTGCATGAACATGGATATACACATGTAATTTCGAAATCCAAGCAAGAAGTGGACTTGACAAAACAAGATGAAGTACAGCATTTTTTTGAATTGGAGAAACCGGATTATGTGATACTTGCTGCAGCAAAAGTCGGGGGCATCATGGCAAATGCCACATATCCTGCTGAATTCATCTATGAGAATCTTGCAATTGCAATGAATGTAATTCATGCATCGCATCAGCATGGTGTAAAGAAACTGATCAATCTTGGATCTTCGTGCATCTATCCCAAATTTGCTGAACAACCAATCAAAGAACGCTCATTGCTTACAGGGATTCTTGAACCAACCAATGAGCCTTATGCCATCGCAAAAATTGCTGCGATAAAACTATGCACATCATATTATACACAATATGGGTCTAATTTTCTTTCATTGATGCCAACCAATTTATATGGCAGTCAAGACAATTATCATCTTAAGCATTCCCATGTGATTCCGGCAATCATTAGAAAATGTTTTCTTGCAAAATATTTGTCAGAAGGACGATATGATCTTATTCAGCAAGACCTCAAGATTGGCGTGCCAAACAATTGGAAGACAGATACTGAAGAAGATATTGTGAGACATATATCTTCGATAGGTATAACAAACGATGCTCTGATGCTTTGGGGTACAGGTACTGCAAAAAGAGAATTCCTGCATTCTCGTGATTTGGCAAATGCAATACTATTTGTTCTGGAATATATTGATGCGAATGAACATGATGCATGTATCAATATCGGAACCGGTGAAGATTTGACCATACATGATATTGCTCATCTCATCGCAACACTTGTTGGTTATGAAGGTACAATTTCATTCGATTCCACCAAACCGGATGGTACACCGAGAAAAGTCATGGACATTAGTCGCGCACATGAACTTGGATGGAAACACACCATTGATCTACGCAGTGGATTATCAGAAATCATCGAAGAGTATCGAGTAAAGGGTCCTCAATATGCTCGATAATATGCTCGATAATCTCAAGAGAATGTCTGATGGATCTATTGCATTGCTACTTTTTATTGCAGGTTTACTGATCTTTACTCCATTTCTTGGATCGGTACATTTATTTGATTGGGATGAAATCAATTTTGCTGAAGCCGCAAGAGAAATGCTGCTCACCGGTGAGTATCTGAGAGTACATATAGACTATCAACCATTCTGGGAAAAACCACCACTATTTTTGTGGATGCAAGCCCTTTCAATGAAAATATTCGGTATCAATGAATGTGCTGCGAGATTGCCGAATGCTATATGTGGGGCAATCACTTTGCCACTTTTGTTCATGATTGGAACAACATTGCATCATCGGATGATGGGTCTCTTGTGGACATTGATGTATGTCGGTTCCTTTCTTCCGCATTTTTATTTCAAAACCGGAATCATCGATCCTTGGTTTAATCTCTTTATCATATTGGGAATCATAGTTCCTATGCTTCCGATTTGTAAAGAAAGAACCATACTTTCGGCTTTAACCAGTGGTGTGTTTATAGGTCTTGCAGTATTGACCAAAGGACCGGTTGCATATCTGCTGGCAATGATGTCATTTGGAATAGTGCTCGTTTTGGATGTATGGTACAAAAGAGAAAATCATATAGGGAAGCGTATTTTTTGGCTTTTATATATGTCCATATTCACCGCTTTGACTTCTTTCTTATGGTTTGGAATTGAGATTTTACAAAATGGCACATGGTTCATTGAAGAATTCATCCGATATCAAATTAGATTGTTTTCAACAGGAGATGCGGGTCATTCCGGACCATTCTATTACCATGCAATCGTCTTATTGATCGGTTGTTTTCCTGCTTCTATATTTGCTTTGAAAGCACTCTTTGATACGAGTGAAAAACCGATGCATGATCGTTTGATGCAGATAGTATTTTGGGTAACATTGATTCTATTTTCAATTGTCAAAACCAAGATTATCCATTATTCTTCACTGTGTTATCTTCCTTTGACATATCTATCCGCTTTGTCAATCAGAGAAGTCATGCGCAAGCAAACACTATCCTCATTACTAGTATTTTCACTCGGCGTTGGAATAGTTCTTTGGACTATCTTATTATTGATTGTTCCAATCATTGGACTTAATCTCGAAGCTATTCTTCCTTATATCAGAGATGAATTTGCACGACTGAATTTGGGTGCGCCGGTAATTTGGAATGGATTTGAATTGATGATTGGAATAGTCTATGCGATTATTGCCGGATTTGCTTTCTATCAAATTGGAATACAGAATCGAATCCAACATGGACTGATTATTCTAAGCTCTTCAACAGTCATTGCACTGATGACATTTCTACCTATCATTGCACCTAAAATTGAAGGGTATACGCAGGCATCTCCGATTGCATTCTATGAATCATTGCAATCGCAAGACGTATTGATTTATCCAACAGCATATAAGAGTTATGCTCATCTTTTCTATGCAGGAAAATTACCCCCAAGAGATTTTCCGAATTATGAAAAGGCATCAGATGAAGATTTGATGAATGGCGCATCGGAAAAGCCCGTATTTTTCATGGCAAAAGTACAAAGATCAAGAGATTTGCAGAAAGACACAAGGCTTGAATTCATCAAAGATTTGCATGGATTCAGCGTATTTCGAGTGAAGTCAACTATCAAGAGTTCCAAGCAATGAAAGCTTCAACTATTTCAATGTGTCGCGTGGCGGTTATATCGCATGAAGTGAAAGTGGCAAATGTCACTTTTAATCTTGAGAGCCATAAGCGAGCCATTTCAGAGTCAATGGAACATGGTGCTCAATTCATAGTCTTCCCGGAATTATCACTCACCGGATATACCTGCTCTGATTTATTCTATCAAAGTCAACTCCTTGAAAAAGCAAAGTCTGCCCTCTGCGATCTTGCTGAACAAATACCATCGGGAATTATCGTCATAGTTGGTGTCCCTATTCAATGTGAAGGCAAGTTGTATAATTGTGCTGCTGTGCTAGAAGGTGGGAATGTCCATGCTTTTGTGCCGAAGACAATTATTCCGAATCATCATGAGTTCTATGAAGCACGTTGGTTTGTATCGGGAGATATCGCACCAAGTGGATCTATGATCACCATACAGTGCAATGATGGCAGAGTCATGGAATGTCCATTGCAATCACGACTCATTTTCAGAAGTGGCATGCTGAGTTTTGGAATCGAATTATGCGAAGATTTATGGAGCATGATTCCACCAAGTTCACATCTTGCGGAACAAGGCGCATTATTGATCGCTAATCTATCAGCCAGCAATGCGCTTATTGGAAAAGAAGAATATCGACGCTCTTTAATTACGATGCAGTCTGCAACAACAATCAGTGCTTATTGCTATGCATCAGCCGGAGCATCTGAATCCACGATGGATACTGTGTTTTCAGGTCATTCCATGATAGCTGAAAATGGAGTGGTATTAGCTGAAGATGTTTCATTGACATTCAATACCAAAATTGTGTATGCAGATATAGATCTTGAAGCATTGATCTATGAACGCAGAACACTTTCTCGAACGCAATCAGCTCTGAATGAGACATATGATGTTTATGAATTACCACCTCTTCATGATCGTGAAGTAAGTGATGTAATGCGGTCGATTGATCCTATGCCATTTGTCCCTTCGAATAGTGACACTCATTCAAAACGATGTCAGGAAATTCTCACTATTCAAGCAATGGGATTGGCAGGAAGAATTCGCAGAACCGGAATGCAATCCATGATTATAGGATTATCCGGTGGACTCGATTCCACGCTTGCTTTGATTGTATGTGTAGAAACATGTGCAATATTGGACTTAGATCCATCAAACATCATAGCAATCACAATGCCCGGTCCCGGAACAACAGATCTTACATTTTCAAATACAAAGAAATTAGCAATTGAATGTGGCATTACATTCCGAGAAATTCCCATTCATGAAGCAGTGTCATTGCACTTGAAAGACATCGGACATCCTGAACATGATCATTCAGTGATTTATGAGAATGCACAAGCCAGAGAGCGTACACAAATTCTCATGGATTGTGCACATCAATATGCAGGACTAGTCATCGGAACCGGTGATATGTCTGAATTGGCTTTGGGTTGGTGCACGTACAATGGTGATCACATGTCTATGTATGGAGTCAATGCAGGTATTCCAAAAACACTTGTGAAATCACTCGTTGCATATTATGCAGGTATCTCTCAAGAACCATTGAAGGATATACTCACTTCCATTCTTGAAACACCGGTTTCTCCTGAATTATTGCCTCCCAAAGAGGGAGTCATTGCTCAAAAAACAGAGGATATTCTTGGTCCTTATGTCTTACATGATTTCTTTTTATATCATATGATGAGGCATGGTTCAGGACCTAGAAAAATCTTGTTTTATGCGCATCATGCATGGAAACATGAATACTCTATTCGAGAAATAGCGCATCATTTACGTACTTTTTATTCGAGATTTTTCTCGCAACAATTCAAACGTTCGGCTATGCCTGACTCCGTGAAGATTGGCTCGATTGCACTCTCTCCAAGAGCTGATTGGCGCATGCCAAGCGACGCTTATGCAGATATTTGGATTGCCGAGATAGATGCATTGTTAGAAGAATACTGATGTCAGGTACTCCATTAGAATGTCGAATGGGTTGCGGCGCATGTTGCATAGTCATATCAATTGCTGGTCCTATTCCCGGCATGCCAAATGGTAAACCAGCAGGGTTACGATGCGTAAACCTGACAAATGACAATCTCTGTACATTGTTTGATTTGCCTCAAAGGCCTGCTGTTTGTTCTTCATTGAAACCAATGAAGGATATGTGTGGTGATAGCAATGAAGAAGCATTTACACTTTTATCGGTCATGGAAATCTTGACCAATCCACAAAACTCATAGAGGAAACAAATGGGTACTATCATTCAGCCCGAACAAATTGAAGAAATATGGAAATCAATGATTATGCTCGATGAGGAAGAATCAGTGAGTATTGTTGATACTTTAGAACAAGAACAGCCTGCTTTATTGGAGTATTTAATGACTCCTCCCGAGGAGTTTACTGAGCCGGAAGCGGAAAATCTGATGTATGCAGGAATTGTGGTTTGGAGAACATTCGACAAATATGGTCCTGAACTTCGCTTGATTACTGAAGAAGAGATATTTGAAATTGAAGATGCCAATATTGAGGTAATGGAAAAACTTGAAGGTGAATCTGCAGGAGATGGCATAGCGATGATTGAACGCATGCTCGATAGCTATCCACAACCACATGTGTTAGCTTCAATTGCAGAAATACTTCTAGTCGAAGATGATGAAGTTGAACCTGATGAAGATATTTCGGATCAAGCACGCGGAACGATGATGCTGATTTTGAAAACGTTCTTAGATGCGATGATCAATGCTGAAAAAAAATAATCAGCTTTTCTTTTTGGCCAATAATTCCATTGTACCTTTCACCTGGAACAGTGATCGTGCAATGGAAGATTGTTCAGAAACCATCTTCTCATATCGTTTGCTTTCTTCGGTAATTTCTGCCAAATAGCGATTGCGATCTGGTGGGATGATTGATTTCTTTTGGGTGATCGTTACACGTTCACCTATCTGAAATGTTTCTTGCGCTTGTTCGAGGGTATTAAATCGTTGCATCAATGCTGCATAGAGTGCATTCACACCTGCATCATTAAACTGGGAGGCAATTGTTCCATGTACAGGCATAGACTCAAGTTGGACATCCCATAATTGACGAGATCTTTGATATTGTTTCCGCACATCGCGCAAGGCATCGAGTGAACCTCTCTTATCGAATTTATTGATAGCAATCAGGTCTGCATAATCAATCATATCTATCTTCTCCAATTGAGAAGCAGCTCCGAATTCTGGTGTCATGACATATAAAGCGACATCTGAAACTGATGTGATTTCAGAATCGCTTTGTCCGATTCCTGCCGTTTCAACGATGATTAAATCAAATCCTGCCAGTCTCATCAATTCAATGGCTGTTTTGACATTTGGATTGAGCGCAATATTTGCTTGTCTTGTGGCAAATGAACGCATGTACACTCGTGGATTGCTGACTGCATTCATGCGAATTCTATCACCCAATAATGCACCACCTGTCTTTCGCTTGGAAGGATCAACTGATAATACAGCAAGATGATGTTGTGGATTGTCCTCTAAGAATCTCAGAATCAGCTCATCGGTCAATGATGATTTACCTGCACCACCGGTTCCTGTAATTCCAAGTACAGGAATATGTTTTGTCAATTGTGCATTTTTTTCAG
>JALRFC010000419.1 GCA_023253875.1 Candidatus Kapaibacterium sp. | reverse complement strand
GGTGGGAACATCAATCTTGGTTATGATTGCTGTGTCTTTACCGGTATTACGTAATAAATTGTCGGCAGAAACAGAAGACTTGCAACCATCCAAATTTCCAAAATCAATCTTGGGATCCGGGAATGTCATTGTTATGGAGCGATACACGATAGTTGTGACATCAGAAGAATCTATACAACCTTTGGCATCTTTGACAATGACTTGATATGTACCAGCATTTGTTGCAGTCAAGTTAGGTGTTGTTTGCTGAATGGGATTTCCATTATATAACCATGTATATGTTGAACCGGTTGGTCCTGCTTGAAACTTGACAGTATCACCGGTGCAAATGCGAACTTCTTTCCCGGGCATCAGTTGTGCATTCGGCTTGGGAAGTATCGTTACATTCAATGAGGCCGATTCATTGGAACATCCGCTAATCGCATTGATCTTAACTCTGTAAGTGCCTGCTTGTCTTGCCTTATATTCACTTGCGATTGCACCATTGATTGGCGCTCCATCTTTAAACCATTGATATCCTGTTCCATTGGGATAGGTCGTCTGAACTTTCAATGTGACATCTGTTCCTTCACAAATCTCGGTCACACCAAGTGATGTGATAACTGGAACTGGCGGAGCAGGTCGGACAGCAGAAAATGTTCCAAAAGTTGTTTCATTATAGGAACGACCTTTAGCCAAAAATGGGAATTGCGCACTGTAAATGCTATCTACAGCAATATTGGGTGCAGTATATCTGAATGCATAGATTCTATAATTGACAGTATCTCCACAAGGCAAGGGCTTATAGTCAAGATAAGTTGTATTCGGCGTGCCGATGATAATCGCAATGACATCCCAATCTCCAATAGCTTCTCCAACGGCATATGTCCTGCCATCTTGAGGAATAGCACTTGTGTTTTTTGTGCCTCGCATGATGAGATAACCTTGATAATTGTCAGCTGGATATAAATCCTGAGCCTGATTCCAAGAGAGATTCACA
>JALRFC010000418.1 GCA_023253875.1 Candidatus Kapaibacterium sp. | reverse complement strand
ATTGAATGGGAAAAGACAAACAAGATTTTGTTTGAGTTGTTGGCTGGTTTTTGTGGTAAAACACCTGAACAAGTTACCGAGGATGCTTCTCGAGACTTTTGGTTGACAGCACAAGAGGCTGTTGATTATGGAATCATCGATGAGGTTGTTATTAAGAAGAAATAAAAAAGGGGGTCAATGACCCCCTTTCTTAGATATAAACTCACCCCCCTTCTAATAGTGGTTTATATTTCCGTACTCACGGAAATACGTTTAGGCAACAACTTTGTCTTTTACTGCTTTAGTTACATCACCCATCTTACCAGCCATTGCTGATAATTTAGGACAAATGAAATCACCTATTTTTTCTTCTAATTTTTCGATTAGACCATTCTTATCCTCAACAAAATAATCTACAACTGCGTTTCTTAGAGCCGATAGTACAAATCCACCAGCACCTTGGTTCATTGATTTTTCATTTTGAAGTTTCACAATATATCCTTCAATCAATGAATCGGCAATTTTATTCGATGCAAATCTACAATCTGTGAAGAATTTATCATAATCAGAAATATTCAAGTTACCCACTAAGGCTATGATAACACCAGCCATGTAAGAATCTTGTGGTAGACCCAAAGTCTTTAGTAACCATTGAGCTATGTATTCACCAACTACTGCAGGTACTGAAGTAAATGAACCTTTGAATAGACTACCAATCAAATCAAATAACCCTTCATTTATTGCTTGTGAAGAATATCCTTGAGCGGACAAGTATTGTGTTTCAGCAATCAAAGACTCAACAAATTTCATTTGTTGTTCTTCAGTTTCTAATACTAAACCATTTCCAATCAAGTTATATCTGTTAGCTACGATTTTCTTTTCTATAAGAAGATTTTCTTCTATAATTTTTTTCTCATTCAAAGTTTGTTTTAAGTTTTTCTTTAAACTTTCTTTGATAGTTGGTTTGTTTTCCATAGTGTTTTCAGTCATTGCTGGCATTCCTGTTGTCCTTGATATTT
>JALRFC010000417.1 GCA_023253875.1 Candidatus Kapaibacterium sp. | reverse complement strand
ATGATATCTAGAAAATACGGTGAGTGGAATCACTGCTTGTGCATCTAAGCTACGACCAAACATCGAACCTTGTGTTTTCAATGTTCCAATCACTTGAAATTTCTGATTCTTTAATGTGATGTATTGTCCGAGTGGATTCTCTCCATTGAATAATTGCACCACCAAATCATTTCCAATAATGACAACAGGAATTGATGATGTCACTTCTGTCAAACCAAATGCTCGACCGGTTTCAATCACAAAATTCTTCACGATGAAAAAGTTCTCATCGGCTCCAATCAATGTCACTTTTGGATCAGTGGAGAAATTCCCTCTTTTTGCAGTATATCCATCGGTTTCATTGTGCAGTGATACTAAAGAAATCCCTTCCATTTGATATTTGAATTCTTTCGCTTGCTGATAGGTAATGTCTTTTCGATTTCTATACTTGCGCCAAGAATTCCCCATTTGAATGCTTGGCGTTCGCTTGATCATGAATGTATTTTGTCCCATCGCCACCAATTGCGAATTGAAAGATCCTTCCAATGTATTCACGGCAGTTCCAGCGCCGATAATCGCAAAAATGCCGATGGATATGCTAAGCAATGTCAGAACCGTTCTCAACGTATTGGCTCTGATGGATTGCAATGCTTGTATGATGCTTTCAAGAATATTCATGATGTTTTATGATTCATAACGAAGAGCTTCCACGGGATCGAGTGCGGAAGCGCGCATTGCGGGTACAATCCCTGCAAGAATGCCGACGATGATTGAAACGATTGCGGCAATCAATATAAGTTGCGGAGGAACATAAGGCGTAAGGAAATCAGCTTCAGGAACGAGGCGAACAGCTATAGCGATTACCACCGAACAAAATGTGAATGCAATGAGAGCGCCAACCAAACAAAGCGAAGCGGATTCCACCAAGAATTGTGTGAGAATGGAAGAACTTTTGGCTCCCAAACTTTTTCGGATGCCGATTTCTTTTGTTCTTTCAGTCACAGACACAAACATAATGTTCA
>JALRFC010000416.1 GCA_023253875.1 Candidatus Kapaibacterium sp. | reverse complement strand
GGAACTCCACCATATTCTTGACACATTTCATCATAGTTTACTTCAGCCATCTCATCAGCAAACCCAAGATATGCCAATAGGTCACCTTCCAATTTGATAAGTTCTTTCATTCCACCTTTTGATTCAAACTCAAACATTGGGAAGATTAACTCGTGACGACCTGGTATTGGATTCTTCTCTTCTCTATATGATGTTGAAATACAGAACACACCGTTCCATTCAGGGTTCATCAATAATTCATGTTCCAACCACATTTGTCCTGTTTGTGGTAAAGGCCAAATCAGACCACCATATTCAAATGTTTTAACTGAATGCGGATTTTCACATGCCGCCAAGATTGATAATCGTGATTGTGTTGGAACTTCAACAAAACCTCTCTCCAAGAAGAATTTTCTCATCTTCTGAACTAACTCGTTGTAGATTTTTGTGTTTTTCATTTTTTGTTTTTTTTTATTTTGATTTATGTTTAATTTCATATGGGCAAAAAAAATCCCATCAATAAATGATGGGATTGTTATTAGATTTGGAATCTAATTTATTTGTTTCATAGTTGGCTTTTCGTTTTTTTCTGAACATTAGAAATAAATATACCATAAATTTGGAAAGTATCAAGTAAATTCATTATTTTTGCACCAATGATTAACAATATTGAAATAATTAAACCATTATTAAACTTTGAAAACGAGGGCGACTTTTACATGCTCTATGTATTCAAAAGAAAGAAAGACCAACCTGAAGGTGAAAAGGATAATCATCAATCGGTTAGGACTATTAAAACCTACTGCGTTGAAAGTGTTGAGTATCTTGAAAAGAGATATGATGAGATTAAACAACTATGTGAGATGTTCAAGGCTCGAGCATATATTCATGTCCAAAAACAAAACCACAAGGATGTTTCACTTAACATGATGGTTGCACTGGCTCAACGAATTCAAGACGGAAACCACAAACAAAAAGGTTTGTTTGATTCTGTTGTCGGTCAAATCAAGACTCATGAAAAAAGATGGATTGTTGATGTTGACAATTA
>JALRFC010000415.1 GCA_023253875.1 Candidatus Kapaibacterium sp. | reverse complement strand
ATCATCGAACCATGATTGCTCAACATCAAGCGCATCAATTTTCAATGTGCCTTCATTATACTTTTCAAGTACTTCTTTCTCTGCAATCGTAGAACCTGCTCTGAACACCACTTTGTCATTTGCCAATTTGATGCCGAGTACTTTCTTGCCATCCAATAATTGTGCAAGTCTTGCTGCACAGTCATCATCATGCAAGTTGAGTGTTCTGCCTTCGCGCTTCGTGATAACTTCTTGACGCTTTTTCTCTTCTGCACGAAGTTCAGCATCTGATGCCATCATGCGACGACTGAAGAGTTTTGTATTGATTACAATACCTTTCAAGCCCGGAGGTGCTTTGAGAGAAGCATCTTTCACATCACCAGCTTTATCACCAAAGATTGCTCTGAGAAGTTTTTCTTCCGGTGTTGGATCAGATTCACCCTTTGGTGTGATCTTACCAATCAGAATATCCCCTTCACGAACTTTGGCACCAGGACGAACGATACCATTGTCATCAAGATCTTTTGTTGTCTCTTCACTGACATTTGGAATTTCTTTAGTGAATTCTTCTTCGCCACGCTTTGTATCACGTACTTGAAGAGTATATTCTTCAATGTGAATCGAAGTGAATACATCTTCGGCTACCAATCGTTCACTGATGATAATCGCATCCTCAAAGTTATAACCGCGCCAAGGCATGAATGCAACGAGCACATTTTGACCAAGAGCAAGTTCACTCATTTCGGTTGCGGCACCATCTGCCAATGGCTGACCTTTTACTACTTGTTCGCCTGAGCGAACCAAAGGACGCTGATTGATACATGTATCTTGATTCGTGCGATAGAACTTTTGAAGAGTATATGTATGAACTCTTTCTGTTTCAAAAGAAATCATCTTTTCAATTGGTGTTCTATTGTCATTGTAACGCACTCGAATGAAATCAGCGCATACATATTCAACGATACCATCATCTTCAGCAAGAATGATTGCTCTTGAATCATGTGCAACTCTGACTTCCATACCGGTTCCTACAACGGGAGCCTTTGGTCGAAGAAGT
>JALRFC010000414.1 GCA_023253875.1 Candidatus Kapaibacterium sp. | reverse complement strand
TAGTGATTAGTTTAAATTTTTAACCAATAGAATTCTGAATGTATTTGAGATATCATATTCACATGAGAGTTCTATAGGGGCGTAGCCAAGCGGTAAGGCAACGGGTTTTGGCCTCGTCATTCGAAGGTTCGAATCCTTCCGCCTCAGGTTTATAATTTTACAGTAACAATGGAGAAGTGTCTGAGTGGCCGAAAGAGCTCGATTGCTAATCGAGTGTACGTTTTCGCGTACCAAGGGTTCGAATCCCTTCTTCTCCGTTTATTAATTAATGATCCATAGCCCCTCAAATATTACTAAACTCTTTTAACATACCCTCTGCGTACAATTTGTCACAGATGTAATACATCTAGGTGATTTATGTTTCAAATTGGCGGGGGATGGATTTGAACCATCGACCTCAGGATTATGAGCCCCGTGAGCTACCAGACTGCTCTACCCCGCTATATAAATTAAAGTGCTTAGCGGATGATGGGATTCGAACCCACGACATCAACCTTGGCAAGGTTGCGCTCTACCACTGAGCTACATCCGCGGTTTTAGCCTTCTGTCGGATTCGAACCGACGACCGTCGCATTACAAATACGATGCTCTAGCCCCTGAGCTAAGAAGGCAACTGCATATATAATACCGTTTTGAAAACAAAAAATCAAGTTTTGATTTTTTAAATAATAGTATCATTTGTCGATTCCTATAAAATACATTAAACTATAATTGTTAACTCAGCAAAACTACAAAGTATAGATACCCTATCTTTATGGAGGTTAGACTAATGTTTAACATGAACATTGAAATTTTATTTAGTGTATGTTTTGTTCTCAAATAAGACACATTCTCAAGCTTAAGTAGCAAAAATGAGAGTATGATTCTCTTTATCGAAATCTTGACCAAATAGGAGTAAAAACTCAACCGTATTTATAACTAAAATATTTTAGTATTTGATGACTAAAAAACCAAAAAGCATCAAATTTATTGATTAAGTTTTACGACTCCAAAAAATATATAATTAAAAAACTAGCAAAATGTTAAGGTACTACCCTT
>JALRFC010000413.1 GCA_023253875.1 Candidatus Kapaibacterium sp. | reverse complement strand
TCAACTTTCATTGAAGGTATTTCCTTCTCGACTACAAACAGTCAAATTTGAAGATGAAGGTATTGAGTTTTCTTTGGAGGAAGAACTTGTCGGTCTAACAAAGTCACTATCCAAAGGAGATGCATTGGAATTCAGCGTATTGCCAAGTTCTGGTTTGTCCATCCCTTTCAATCAATTCAGAATCCTTACCAAAGGTTTTACCAAAACTAGCCCAATACTTGGTATGAGTGTCGCCTCATATGATGGGTATAATGTTCCGGTAGATGCGGATAATATTGGAGTTAAAATAATTTGGATTGACCCAAATGATCAATATACTATTGTTCAAATCGCTCCAACAGATGGCTCAGAGTTTATTGAAGCAATTCCGGTATTGAAGAGACCAAGAATTGTTTGTGGAGATATCACAAGAATTACGGATGAGAATAACCCTGTATTCATGATTTCATGTGAAGTAAAACCACCTACATATGCAGACATGACTTTAGGTATCAGCGATGTAAAGTTTGACATCAAAGAAATATCTATTAAAGGATATAAAATAACCCAAATTGGAAATCCACAATTGCTCAATGGCAAATGGACTGTTGGATATACATTAGAGGGTGTATTGCCAATTCCAAAAGGAACCGGTGGCACAATCAAAATTTCAATAAAAGCAACTGCTATTGCTCCAAGTGGGGAGAAATCATATGAATCCTCCAAATCATGCAGATTTAATGTAGTGTATTAATTAAATAGAAAGAGGGATTATCATCATGAAGACAATCTATATCATAAAGGGAATGCTATTGTGCTGTTTCATCGCAGCGTTTTCCCCATTGCTTATGAGCAAAGAAAACCCGGAAGCCAAATTGGTCATTCAATCTTTATCAATTGACAAGAAAAAGGATATTTCTGTATTCAAAATCATAGTGGATAATGATCAGGAAACTGAATATCTTACATCATTCAATATCATTGAACCATCCATTTCAATGGAAGCCAGAAAGTCAAAAAAGAAAGATATACTCGCAGAATTTCTGGAAGATGCAATTGAGAAT
>JALRFC010000412.1 GCA_023253875.1 Candidatus Kapaibacterium sp. | reverse complement strand
ATTCAGGACTTTGAAATATTTTTATGTCAAATAAATTATCACATCAGAAGTGTTCAATTTCTTAATGTTTGATGTAGAGAAGAAATAAAGTATAACGGTAGTAAATGCAGTGTCGAAACTTGAAAAGTAATGTTCAAAAAGATTGTATATTGAACCACAAAACTTCGGGAATGCGGTAAACAACATGTATTGAATGGACAGTACATACAGCCTTCACATAAACTACTGCATGCTTATTACAAATCGTGAAAACATAGCAGAATAAACTGCATGAATGAATAATACAATATGCACTTTGAATCTTTGGGAAGTGTATCGAAATAATTGATTGGGTATTACCCTTTAGGTGTGTACATATGAGTAAAGAGACAATCAAAGGCAGAATCACTGCCGTTAGAGGAACAGTTTGCGATATTACATTTGATGATTTGTCCCATGGTACTTTACCCGAGATTTATCATTTATTGGAAGTGACTGATACGACATATACCGGTGAGAAATCCGAAAATGGGCAATCCCTATTGGCACCATTGAAAATGGAAGTCTTATCTCATTTGGGAGACAATACCGTTCGCGCTCTTGCATTGGGGAATACATTCATGCTAGGCAGATCCATGGAGGTTACATATAAGCAAAATCAATTGAAATTTCCTGTGAATGTAACGGGTCGGATGTTCAATACCATGGGAGATACCATCGATGGATTCAGCGATGAATATAGTATCAATGATGGTGTTGATCATGTTCAAACAGTTCAACATTATGGAAAGCCAATTGGAACCTCAACTACTGTTTCCACTCAAACAATCATCAGACAAGAAATCATTCAAGATCCTCCTGAGTTTAAAGACATCTCACATTCAACGGAATTATTACATACATATATCAAAGTTGTGGATGTAATATGCCCCATTGCCAAAGGGAGCAAAGTTGGATTTTTTGGTGGTGCCGGTACGGGTAAAACAGTATTCATCAAAGAAATGATCAATACATTAACAGAGAACGAACAGTGTAAAACAATCTTTGCAGGCGTGGGTGAGAGAACAAGGG
>JALRFC010000411.1 GCA_023253875.1 Candidatus Kapaibacterium sp. | reverse complement strand
CTTGATGCACTGCATTAATCACTACCATAATTTCTTCAAGAGTTGAATATGTGTATCCGATGCATGCACAATTCAAAAAAGAAGGTTGTTCCTTGAATCCGACTGGTTCGGTTTCATACACATTTGATACGATGATATCCTGTATGATTGCAGACATGCTCTTGATTGCATATCGCAAGGCATGGAGTCTATCACCAAGATTGGCACCTAGAGACAATGCGATTGGAATACCGTGACTGTCGCCATTAATCATGAGTTCTTTGCATGGTATGTTCCACTTCTACGTGGTCAATAATATGCTTCAATGGAACACTGAGTTTGCGGAGTCTCACCGTGACTTTCTCAATCAATGAAAATCGCTCAAGTAATTCTTTTGAAATCTCATAGCACAATGTTTCAATCAGATTATAGGAATCACCATTCACCAATTCATTGATGCTATAGACAATTTCTTCATAATTCACGGCTTTGGCGACATCATCACTGATGACCGCAGACATAGGATTATACCACAAATCTACATCTACTTGATATCTACCACCGAGCGTTTGCTCTTCGGCTTTCACACCGTGATAAGAATAGAATTGAAGATTACTCAGTGATAACTTAATGCGTGATTTTGCCATGATAGTCTCAATATTAAAAACCTTGTTTCTGAATGAAGATCCCTTTATCAACTTTTACGAAGAAGTCTTGATAATACTTGGGATCTTCCACTTGATATACTTCGACGGTTCTGCCTTGATTATCCAGAATCTTTACCTGAAAATTTGCTCGAACTTTTGACTGTTTACCAAATTCTGAGATATTCACGCTTGATTCAATCTGTTTGAGCTTATTGTAAATCTGCTCTCCCTGACTACGATTTCTGTCAATCCCGCGAAAGAAATTCGACCAGAATTCATTACCTGCGCCATTGCCACGAAGATCAACTTCCTTTGTGGCAGTGAGTAGTCCAAGTTCAAGTTGCGCATTGCGCACGATGAAGCCATCATCTTGCAATACATTCAGTACGGCTTTCATTACCAGCTTGACATCATTCGTGTCATATTCCCTG
>JALRFC010000410.1 GCA_023253875.1 Candidatus Kapaibacterium sp. | reverse complement strand
GAGCATCCTCTGCTGCTGCTAAAAGAGCGGCTAGTTATGGCGTTCAATCCATAGCAGTGGAAGCAATTTTGGGCAATGGTCTTACACCAGAAGAAAGTTGCTTGTCATTGCTGGAAGGAGCAATATTGTCGAATTATAAATTTGACAAGTATATCACTGCAGCAAAAGGAAAGAAAAAAATCAATGCAGTCACATTGTTTTCAGACTCTAAACAATTGATTGCAGCCGGTAAATCAGTGACCGGAATGGCTAAGTCCATTTTTGATGGTGTAACATTGGCTCGTGATTTGGCTCAAGCACCTAATAATGAGATTTATCCTGAAACGCTCGCAAAAGCTGCTATAACAGCTTCCAAAGGTACAGGAATCAAAGTCACTGTATTAGATAAAAAGAAAATTCAAACATTGAAAATGGGTGGTTTGCTTGCAGTGAATCAAGGTAGTGTTCGCCCTCCCGTATTCATTGTCATGGAATATAAAGGTGGAAAAGCCAATGACAAACCATTTGTATTTGTTGGCAAAGGTATCACCTTCGACACGGGAGGTATCAGTATTAAACCTGCCGCAGGAATGTCTGATATGAAAGGCGATATGCATGGTGCGGCTACCGTCATTGGTGGAATCATTGCCATAGCCAAAGCAAAGTTACCTGTAAATGTCATTGCACTTGTTCCTTCAACTGAAAATATGCCAAGCGGTACCGCACTTGTACCCGGAGATATTGTAACATTCATGAATGGAAAAACTGCTGAAATTGATAATACGGATGCTGAGGGTCGTTTGATTCTTGCAGATGCTTTGTCCTATGCATCTAAGTATAAACCAAAAGCTGTTATTGATTTTGCTACATTGACGGGTGCATGTGTTGTAGCTCTTGGAACAGTGACAAGCGGTCTGATGGGCACTGATGCACATCTCATTGATCAAATCAAGAAGGCATCTTCACGAACAAATGAATATGTATGTGAATTGCCACTTCACGAAGAATATGAAGACTTAATCAAGAGCGATTTTGCTGATGTGAAAAATTCAGGTGGAAGATGGGCAGGAGCAATTACCG
>JALRFC010000040.1 GCA_023253875.1 Candidatus Kapaibacterium sp. | reverse complement strand
ATATGTTCAAATTCGACCTAATATTTCCGTTAAAAAAGACAATCCCGATGCATCAAAAAGGCCTGTCAGGATATTAAGTTCTGACATGTATTTCCATCCCGCATTAGTGAATGGTGTTCATAAAAACGGATTTTTGGGTCTCATGGATGCAGGAAGATTGGCAGTGATCCAAGGCACTGGTTATGAAAATCCAAATCTCTCTCATTTTAGATCAACTGATATTTGGCTCAGCGGACTGAATAGTTCTGATTCAGCTATTCGACTAAATGAGGGCTGGATTGGAAGAATGTTTGAGAAAAAATATCCAGATTTTCCAATGGTCATTCCTGAACATCCTATGTGTTTGCAATTAGGGGGCACTCTGTCCATGTTATTGCAAAGTGAAAAAGGAGATATGGGGCTGGCAATTGGTGATGTTGATAGTTTTGTAAAAGATGGAGGAACGAGCTCGGATTCACCAATGATGAGTGGCACGAGTAATTATGCGAATGAGTATAATTATATTCGTTCCATTGCAGCAAAAGGTGATGCCTATAATAAAGTCATCGAAGAAGCATGGAAAAAAGGTTCGAATGCAACAGGCATTGATTATGCTATAGCAAATGGAGCAAAAGGGAGTTTGGTTAGACAAATGGGTATTATTTCTCGATTGATTTCCGGTGGACTTAAAACAAAGGTCTATCTTGCACATATCGGTGGTTTTGATACCCACGTTCAACAACAAGACACATCAAACAATGGACAACATCCCGCATTGCTTAATCAATTGGCGAATGCTGTGAGCATGTTCATGGATGATGCCGTACAACAAGGATTTGCAAATCGTGTTGTTGGATTGACCGTTTCTGAATTCGGCAGAAGACCCTATGAGAATGGTTCAAATGGAACAGATCATGGAACAACATCCGTACAATTTGCATTCGGAACGAGAGTTCAAGCCAATATTTTTGGTGCAAATCCTGATTTCTCAGATCTCGATCGCAATGGTGATTTGGCCTTTGATTTGAATCGGAATATCGACTATCGCAGACTCTATTCAGAAATCATTCAGACATGGTTTGGAGGATCTGCTGATGACTCCAAGGACATTCTCAAAGATAGAGTAGTCCCACTTCCCTATTTGCAAAGTCCGATTGCTTCTCTCAATGATCCAATCATGAATTATGGAAATGGAGGTCTTCGATTCTCGAACTACATTGCCTCATCCAATAGCGGACATCTGCATTTTGAAGTGAAAAAAGATTGCCATGTCACCATTAGACTCTATGATTCACTTGGTAAATTTGCCGGCAATCTTTTCGATTCTTTTGTTATTGCCGGTAATCATTCCATACCTATTGATATGACATCTCAAGCTTCAGGTATGTATATATGTGAATTGTCAACAGGAAATTTCAGACATACCACATCCATCATCGTCAGAAAATAATCATCTATGAAGCATAGCATCACTGCATTGTTCTTCGTGACATTGTTCATTCTTTTTGGGAATACTAGGGTATATTCCCAGCAAAGAATGGACAAATATCAACTTGCAATAACATATGAACAACAAGGCGATCATAGAAATGCATCTCGCATTTTTCAAGAGCTATATGCTGAACATCCCGAACAATACAGATACTTTCAAGGAGTTGCAAGAACACTCACTGCTCTCCAACGATATATAGAACTCATGCCTCTCATAGAAGTGGAGCTTGCAAAGAAATCCAATATTGAATTGCTTTGCTTAGCTTCCCAAAATGCCAAAAAAGCACAACTCTTTTCTAAATCTCTGCAGTTTTTTGAACAATCAATTGAACAAGTTTCGCAACTTTCCAATGATTTCGAAAAGGACAATGCAATTCGTTTGATTGCTCAAACTCAAGGAGATATTTCCTCTTTTGATAATGCTATACAGACCTATATCAAAGGAAGATCAATCATATCTGATGGACAAAACTCCTATGCAGATGAACTCAGCATGCTTTATGTGCAAGTGGGTAATGTGGAATTAGGGATACAAGAAATTGCAAAAGCATTCAAGAAACAACAGCAATATGGATTGATACAAGGGAGGATAGCTGCCCTTCTCATTGATGAGCGATCAAAGTCATACATTGACAAAGAACTTTCCTCATTATCCAAGAATGATTATGCATTTTCTCGAGTATATGTGTGGTTTTTACGAGAAATCAAAGATTTTGACAAGGCATTGCAACAAGCACTTACCATTGATTCTGGTTTAGGTTTGCAAGGAAGAGAGATACTCGACTTTGCTGACATTACACTGAGGGATGGACAAATAGAGATAGCACTCAAAGCCTTTGGTAATGTGATTGACAGAGGCAAAAACAATCCTCACTTTTCACAAGCGCTTTATGGTTATGCCAAGGCATTGGATCTACGCTTGCAAATGACTCAAGCCAAAAAGAATATCTCCCCAACTGAAATTGAAAGCATCATTAATAGATATCGTGATATTATAGCACAGTCTCCGAAAGGACAATTTGCTGCGGAATGTTTATATCGGATCGGCATATTACAATCAGAGTATTCGAAAGATATTTCCGGTGCAAAAAAGACATTTACAGAGGTATGCGAACAATACTCACAATACCCCATCAGCGCTTCTGCATCAAATGAACTTCTTTCCATCGCAGTATCTGAGAATGAGATAAAAGAAGCATTTATGCTTGCTAAACGTACCTATAAAGGATATGCGAAATCGAATCCAAAAGAATCTGATAAAGCGGGATTTACACTAGCTGAACTCTTTTTCTATGGTGGTGAGATTGATTCTTGTAAAGAACTGTTGGTTGCGCTTGCTGGCAAAACTGAATCGGATATCGCAAATGATGCATTGGAATTGTCCTTGTTTTTGGAGCAGCATAAACAATTCACCGCAGGTATTATACTTTGGGGTAAAGCGATATTGAAAGAAAAGCAATTCGACATTGAAGGTGCCATTGCTTCATATGAAGAAATTATTTCAAAAACAAATGGGACTGATTTAGCAGAACAAGCTCAATTGAAGATATGTGAAGCATATTCAACTATTGACAAAGAAAGAGCACTGAAAGAAGGCGAGAAATTTATTGCAACATATCCGGAGAGTATTAATACGGATCGAATCCTCTTTTTGATAGGAGAAATCTATATCTCACAATCTAAGACCAATGAGGCAATCGCTTCATTGACAGATATATTGGTACGATTTCCTAATTCTAGGTATGTGAGAAAATCAAGAGAATTGATTCGGACATTAAGGGGCGATAGTTAGTATTAAATGTCAAATGGATGATCATCCGGATCTTCCAATGTATCTCTTTCTTGATCTACATTAACTCGATTTCCAATGAGCATAATGAGACCTCGAATCAAACCCCATGAGATATACAGCGCCATTACATAAAAAAGATATTCACCCTTCGAATACACGGATACAGCAAAAGCAATCATTGCCAAAACAAACATGATGGGCCTTTCTTTTAATGAGCCCAATGTCGGTCTTGGAAGATTGTCAAACTTGACCGTGCTAATCATTGCGAGAGCAACGATCATGATAATAATAGACGTTACAGGAATGAGAGCTTCTGTGGGAATAATACCTGAAGGTGCTATGAATAAGCCATAAGAGACCAATGTCAATGCACCTGATGGGATGGGCATTCCTGTGAAAAATAATTTATCTTCGAAACCAGCCAATTGTACATTGAATCGAGCCAATCTATATACACCCGCAAGTGCTGATAATGATGCAATCAAAATACCTATTGGTCCAAGTGTAAAAAGGATTGTCTTGTACAAAAGAAATGAAGGAGCCACACCAAAAGAAACTGCATCACATAAAGAATCCAATTCTACACCCAACTCACTTGTTGATTTTGTGAGTCTTGCCATGGTTCCATCCAATACATCAAATAATCCTGCCAGAACGATAAACATTCCGGCCTTATTCAAATCCCCTTCAGAAATGGCTATAATGGCTGAAAATCCTGAAAAGAGATTTGCAAGTGTAAAGAGATTGGGTATGATTGAACGTGTAATTCTCATGTATAATTGCCTTATTCGGCAGAAGTGTTCGGCAAATATGGGAGAATTTCCACTAAATACTGCGATGCTTTCTCAAGATCTTCTATTGAACCATTGTTTTCAATAATGAAATCACAGTGTTCTTTCAATGAATCATCGCCTATTTGAGCCTTCATTCTTGCTGAAATTTGATCTTTGGTCATTTCACGATCTCGCATCAATCTCTCATAGCGAAGTTCAGGTGCAGTGAGGACACCAATCACATAATCAAATCCATCAGCCAAATCCAATTCATAGAGCAATGCGATATCAATAATGATCACATCATGCTCTTCAGCCAATTGTTCCGCTTTAGCAAACATGGTTTCCAAGACAATTGGATGAACAATTGCATTTAGATCATCAAGATTGGTTAAGTCATTGGAAGTAAAAACAATATGAGCCAAAACAGATGGATTCAATGTTCCATTCTCACTATAAATTTCTGCACCAAATCGTTGGATAAGTGCTTCTTTTACAGATTCATTGTGCTCCATTATGAATCGCGCTTCTTTATCAGCATTGATAATAGGAAAGCCTGCATCTTCAAAAATAGTTGCGACAGTTGATTTTCCTGAACCAATTCCTCCTGTCAATCCAATTAATAGTGGCTCGCCTTCAATCTCATCTTCAGATTCATTTTTAGGGTCTATGCTCATGATATGATAAGACATAAAGGTTGATAAAATGGAATTTTATGCTTTGAGCTACTGTTTCTCTCATTGGTAAATCTACGGAATTTCGCTAATTTGCCATTATTCCATCACCTAGATAATTACACACCCCTTGTAGGAGTACAGTAGATGAAAATTGACGTCGTGATGCCAAAAATGGGAGAGTCCATTCAGGAAGGCAAAATTTTACGCTGGCTTAAGAAGCCCGGTGATAAAGTCGAACGCGACGAGATCCTTTTGGAAATCTCCACGGATAAGGTCGACACCGAAGTGCCATCACCATCCGCAGGTATTCTGACGGCGATTTTGGCTCAAGAAAATGATACAGTTGAAGTTGGTGCAATCATAGCAGAATTGAATTCAGATGCTCAAGCAGCGGTTTCCACTCCTGCGCCTGCACCTATTGCAACACCTGCACCCGTAGCAGCTCCAATTCCTGTAGCTGTAGCTGCACCTGCACCTGCTCCTGTTTCATCCGGGCCTTCAACTGATGTTGTGATGCCGAAGATGGGTGAATCCATCCAAGAAGGAAAAATACTTCGATGGCTCAAAAAGCCGGGAGATTCGGTTGAGAGAGATGAAATTTTACTTGAGATCTCCACAGATAAAGTAGATACTGAGGTTCCTTCTCCAGTAGCGGGAACACTTACAGAGTTATTGGCAGCTGAAGGTGATACAGTTGAAGTTGGTGCGATTATCGCTCGATTAGGTACTGCTGGTTCAGTAGTTAGCGCGCCTGCTCCTGCTCCCACAATTGCAACTCCAGCACCGGCACCTGCTCCAACCCCTGTACAAGTAGCTCCTGTCCACGCTGCTCAATCCGCACCAATCACTTCGATTCCTCGATCAAGTGGTTCTCGTTTCTATTCACCACTTGTGAGAACAATTGCTGAAACAGAAGGTATTTCATTGCAAGAGCTTGATGCAATCGCTGGAACCGGATTAGAAGGTAGAGTGACCAAACATGATATACTCGGGTATATCAGTAAGCGTGGATCAGCTCCTGCAGTTACTGCTCAACCAGTTGTTCAACATGTTCCTGCGCCGGCACCTGTCATTGCAACTCCCGCTCCGACTCCGGCCCCAGCACCAGTGCAGACCTATGTAGCAGCATCTGCAGATTCAGGCACACTCACGAAGTGGGGTCAAGATGTTGAGGTTATACCAATGGACCGCGTTCGACAAATTATTGCCGATCACATGGTTCGTTCAAAGCAAACATCACCTCATGTGACAAGTGTAGGAGAAGCTGATGTTACTCAGCTTGTGAATTTCCGTGAGAAAAACAAACATGCATTTGAGCAGAAGGAAGGTTTCAAACTAACATTGACTCCATTCTTCGCAAAAGCAATCATAGATGCTGTAAAAGAATTCCCACTAGTAAATGTTAGTGTTGATGGTACGAATATCATTCGTCACAGAAAAATCAATCTTTCATTTGCAACTGTTTTGAATGATGGCAATTTGATAGTGCCCGTTATCAAAAATGGCGACATGATGAATCTAGTCGGCATTAGCAGATCAATCAATGATTTGGCCTTAAGAGCTCGTGGCAAAAAACTTTCACCGGATGAAATTTCTGGTGGAACAATTTCCATGACCAATATGGGAGCATGGGGTAGTCTCTTCGGGACCCCTGTCATCAATCAACCACAATCTGCAATCATAGGAATTTATGCAGTGCAGAAAAGACCCGTTGTTCGTGAAGTTAATGGTGAAGACTTGATTGCCATCAGACAAATGATGTATGTGTCCATCACCTATGATCATAGAGTTATAGATGGCGTCCTTGCATCTTCATGCCTCCGAGCCATCGTGCAAAATCTTGAAAGAATGAATGCATCGACGATTGATTTATAATTGATTCAGTCCATGTTCATATCGATCATTACTACACTGGCCCTGATCTTACAGATTGGGGCCTTTGCGGTTCATGTTCATCCACATACCCAAGAACATGTAGGTATATCACTAGACAAAAAACAGTTTACTAAAGGTCAACATTGTGATTTATGTGATGGTATTCTTCAAATAGCATCACATTCTACAATTGACATTACTTTTGTCAATACCTGTTCATTACTCCCTTTTGTAGAATTATCTCCTCTTGCACAATCATCCCTTCTCTCTGAAAGAGCATCTTCAAGAGCACCTCCTATAGTATAATAATTTTTTTTTCTTATATCTATTTTGGAGCAATACCATGAAGTTCATGTTCGGTATTGTGCTCTCTATTTTGCTATGTTCTATCGCGGTGCAGCATGTATTTGCACAGCAAAGGATAGTACATATCAGCACAATACATATTCAACAGCATAGTAAAAAACCACTGTCATCAGTCCGTATTTCAACTAATACTATGGGTGTGATGACTGATATTTCTGGCCATGCTGATATACAACTCTCACATTTCGAACAAAAAATCAATTAT
Source organism: Candidatus Kapaibacterium sp. (assembly GCA_023253875.1). Taxonomy (GTDB): domain Bacteria; phylum Bacteroidota; class Ignavibacteria; order Kapaibacteriales; family UBA961; genus UBA961. Next base: position 3,312 of record JALRFC010000040.1, on the reverse strand, counting down.
TCAAAAGCAGGATATATTGGAGGGAATATCAGTATTCCAGCATCGAATAATGATACATCGATTACATTGATTTTACAACCAATTGAATATCAAGGAAAGGCTATTCAAGTCACTGGCGATCGGAATTCCGTTTATGGCATTGCATCGCAAGATGTGAATATCATCAAGAGTGAGACATTGGACAAACATCGAGGACAGACACTTGGAGAAACACTCAAAAGAGTGACCGGTTTGCATACATTACAAACAGGACCAAGTATTTCAAAACCTGTATTGAGAGGAATGCATAGTCAAAGACTCTTGATTGCCAATGCTGGAATTGCCCAGGAAGGACAGCAATGGGGTTCTGAGCATGCACCGGAGATCGATGCATTTTCCATTGGATCTGTAGAGATATTGAAAGGAGCAGCAGGAGTGGAATATGGACCCGGAGCAATGGGTGGGATGATACGCATCTTACCGCCTGATATTCCGGATACTGCACATTTCAACTCATCAATGACAGTACAAGGTCAGTCAAACAATTGGCAAGGTGCGATTTCTCCATCTCTTTCATGGGGTACTCGTTTTTCTCATAATGATGCCTTTGGTTTGCGTGCGCAAGTGACCGGAAAGCAAGCCGGAAATGCAAAAACTGCAGATTATATACTTGGTAATACTGGTTTTACCGAGTTGAATGGTCAATTACAGGGAAAATATGCATTCTCTACCGGTGAGAGTATCCAATTCACGACAAGTTCATTCAATACCGAACTTGGTATTTTCAAAGGAAGTCATATTTCCAATGCAAGTGATTTGCTGAGGGCAATCGAGAGTGGTCATCCACTTCAACAATATGATTTCACGTATGAAATTGGATTTCCGAAGCAACAAATTATACATCGCCTGTTGAGTATTCAAGGTAATATTCCGCTTCAAGACATTGGACTTTTGGAAGCAACCTATGGCTGGCAATTCAATGATAGATCAGAATTTGATGCACATAATTTGAGAGTCCCGAAAGATTCATCCCTTCTTTTGGAGCAATTACTTGTAAAACCTGCAATGCGATTGCTTTTGGAGACATATTCCGGTGACATCAAACTCAAAGCGATTCAAATCAATGATCATATCAGTGGAACTATCGGTATTTCGAGTCAATTCCAACAGAATAAACGACTAGGCAAAGTAGTCTTGATTCCAGATTATTTCATGACTGCACTGGGAGCTTATGCAATAGGAAATATCATGTTTGATGATGTCATCATCAGTGGTGGTGCTCGTTTTGACACAAGATCTATTAGCATTGATCCATATTCCTCACCCACAAGACAGATCAATGATTCCGTATTGAATTATAGCGGTATTTCTCTCAGTGGTGGATTTATGTGGCAAATGCAAGAACATTTGCGACTCTCAATGAATCTTGGACAAACATGGCGGCCACCACAGGTGAATGAATTATACAGTTATGATATTCATCATGGAACAGCACAGTTTGAAATTGGAAAGAGAGATTTGTCGCCTGAACAATCACGCACCATTGATCTTTCTTTGCTATATGACACTCATGATTGTTCTTTTGATCTATCCATATTCCACAATCAATTTGATGGATTCATCCTATTACAACCGGACAAAACTAGACCAACAGTGACTGTACGTGGAAGTTTTCCAACATTCCGGTATGATCAAGTTCAAGCTGCAATGTATGGAGCGGAATTTCAAGGAGATTATACTCTTGATGATTGGCTGACTTTGTCTGTACAAGGTTCAATGATTCGTGGAGATAATCAATCGAGTGGAAATCCATTATTCATGATTCCTGCAGATAGGGTGAGCGGATCATTGCATGCACATAGAGAATCTTTCCTTGATGTCTTTGGTGATGCCTTCATTGAGTTCCGCATGACTCATGTTCGGATACAAGACAGGTTTGACCTCAATTTGGATTATACTTCCCCACCTCCTGCATACACACTATTTGACATCAATCTTGGTGGTACCATTCTTCATGGTCCACTCAAAGGGATTGCTACAAATCTCTCATTTCAAAACATAGGAGATATCGCATTCCGTGATTATCTCTCACGATATCGATATTTCGCATTGGACACGGGCTTTAATAGTGTTCTACGCATCACAATGCCATTATTTTAACATTATGACAATACAATGAATAATTTCTTAGCAATCACATTTCTTATTATTTCTTCACTCTTACTCAATTCTTGTGGCATTACAGATCATGATCATGACCATGATAATGATCACGATTATGCTACCACCGTAATTCTTACATTAATCACTAACTCGATTCCAGCTGACACAGTATCAGCAACATGGAAAGACTTGGATGGCCCGGGTGGAGCATTACCAAGCATTATTGATACACTTAAATTACGATCCGGTATCACCTATCGTGGTACTATTGAACTCTATAATGAATCAAAATCACCTCGAACAGACATCACAGCTGAAATTCGCGAATACAGCTATGAGCATCAATTCTTTTACACACCAAGCGCTAGCATTTCAAATGCAATAGAGTGGTCCATTACCGATACAGACAAAAACAACCTACCAGTTGGACTACAATTCGAAGTGCTCACAAAAACCTCTACTGTTCAAGGCGGAAGCATAAATATCGTATTATCACATTATGATTCAATAACAAAAGATGGAATACGAAAAAGTTTGGAGTCAGATATCGACATTGATTATCCTATCATTATCAGTCAATAATCAATTCCTGTAAAATCGGTGTATATACCTTGAAATGGCGCTTGCAAAAGCGCCATTTTTCTTGGCAAAGAGCCATATTTCTCGTATCATTGCACAATCCAACCGCTCAATTTTCTAGTGTTTGCACCTATGTTTTCTCGTGGAGATGATGGCTATTCAAAGAAAAAGCAATCTCAGTTTTTAGCTGAGACGCTTCGTGCTTGTTTGCATGTCTTGAATACAGGAAAGGGAGCTTTACCTGCCATAGAAATCATGGAAGCCCTCATACATCATTGCATCGAAGAAGGACATGATGCACATGCACTCAGAATATCCGAAGCACTCATTGAGAGAGAAGCATTTTCATCGGATGCATGGCATTTGCGAAGTTTGGCTCAGGCACATGCCGGCGACAAAGGAAATGCATTGATTTCAATAGCCAAGGCATTGGCTTTGAATCCAAGTGATGCAGGAATACAAATTACTCATACAATGCTTCAAGAACATTTGCTTACCAAAGATGAAGTCATTGCTCAATACTATGCATTGCTCGAAACACATCCCGGTAATGATGAGATTTTATATGCAATGGGTCAGTACTATGAGAAG
>JALRFC010000409.1 GCA_023253875.1 Candidatus Kapaibacterium sp. | reverse complement strand
AATGGCTTCTTGTTGTTGTTTTTCCATATCATCCACATTGATTCCAAGCTTTTTCAGGACTTTGACAGTCAAATCATATTTAGGGTTTATAAATACAAGCGGTTGCGTTGATTTATCCCATACAATATCATAACTGTCATCGAAAGAAATTTCTTGAATTGCAGCATAGATTTTTTCTTCAACACCTCGAAAAACCAAGGCGATTGCGGCATCATACTCACCATTTGGACCTAACTTTCTGGTGGCATATTCCTCTCTTTCCTTTTTCTTCTTTTCAAGATTTGCAATCTTATCTGTTTTTTCAAGTTCAGTCCAAACAAGTCTGTTTTTCTTGATCTCTAATTCAAGCTCATTGATCACTTTTTGCTGATCTTCTAGTTCTCTTTTCCAATTGTCAACCATCGTTTGAAGACGCTGTTCCGCTTGTTTTGCTTCCGGAAACTTTTCGCGAATGGTCTGAGAAGACACATATCCTACTTTCTGTGCAAAGACAGAGCTTATACTCAATGCACATGCAATGAGTGTGAAATACAACAAACGATTGGTCAACATGGCATTCCCCCTAGACAATGATTATTTACTATTTCTACGAATTTTGTCCAAGACTTTAAATGTCAAATCAAATTTGTCATCTGCATAAAGCAAAGCTGGATTTACTTTATCCAAAATAAAGTTGAATTTTTCATCTTTGGACACTTCTTTGATTGTCAAGAGAATTCGATCACGAATCGGAGTGAGGAAACTTTCTTGCAATCGACGAATTTCACCCGTATTACCGAATTTCTCCTCTTGATATTGCATCATGCTCTGTTGAATTGCTTTGAGCATATCTTCTTCTTTCTTCTTGGCATCAGGTGTCATCATTGACTCTTGCTTTTTGTATTGCTCGATTTTCTCTGTCAAATCCTTTTGCATTGCAACCAAAGTGTCTTGAAATTTGGTGGCAATATCTTTCAACTTTTTATCCGCATCTTGCGCTTCTGGCAATTGCTTCAAAATGACTTCTGTGTCAACATATCCTATTTTTTGGGTTTGTGCATTCATCTCTGAATTCACAAAAAAGAA
>JALRFC010000408.1 GCA_023253875.1 Candidatus Kapaibacterium sp. | reverse complement strand
AAAATCACGGCAATGCAACAACCGCCTACGATTCATGATTTTGGAGGCTTTCCTCGTGTTTTACATGAAGTATATTATCCTGCAAAAGGTGATCCTATACTTGCCAAAGAAACTGCATCACTTGTTTCCATGAAAGAGATTGAATTTGATCATGAATGGGGACTTGATCATGGCACATGGAGCGTCTTGCGCCATGTCTATCCGGATGCTGATATTCCCGTATTGCAATTGAGCATAGATGTCAATATGTCTTTCGCAGATCATTTTGCGCTTGCACAAGAACTCAAAGCATTACGTAAGAAAGGCATTCTCATCATTGGAAGTGGAAATATGGTCCACAATCTCGGCATGGTTGATTGGTCTCGATTGGATGAGCAATTCGCTTTTGATTGGGCTCTTGAAGCGAGTGATATCATGAAGACATTGATCCTCAATGGAGATGGTAAGGAATTACTCAAACTTCCCTCGAAGAATTCAGCAATGTCGCTTGCAATTCCTACACCGGAACATTTCATACCTTTGCTCTATGTGATGGGAATGAAAGATGAAGAAGATGAAGTTTCCCTCTTCAATGATATACCTGTTGCTGGGTCTCTTACAATGACATCTGTTATGTTGACATAAATATTGGTCATACATCATGAAATACCTTTTGATTTTATTCTCAGTATTATTCCTTCATTCCAACATATTTGCTCAGCAACATGATGATAAACATGGACATGGAGCTAATGCCAATGAATATATGCATCAATCTACGATGGATGAGTTGGTAGAACGATTTGAATCTCCTGAGAGAGAAGCATATCAAATGCCTGAGAAAGTACTTGATGCTCTGGGTGATCTAAAAGGCAAATCAATCATGGATATTGGAGCAGGTTCAGGATATTTTTCAGTGAAGTTGGCAAAGCATGCAGATCAAGTCATTGCAGCTGATGTCAGCAAGGATTTTCAAGAATATCTTAAGAAACGCATCGAGAAGGAACAGATCAACAATATTTCATTGAGATTCCTTCCTTTTGATTCCCCTGCATTGAAGGATGGAGAAGTGGACATGGTATTTATGACCA
>JALRFC010000407.1 GCA_023253875.1 Candidatus Kapaibacterium sp. | reverse complement strand
CCACTGGCGCCGCGACCACCTTTATGTTGTCTACGATAATTCGTGACCGCAGTTCTCTTGATAAATCCTTTATGTGAAATCGTCACGATCATCTCTTCATTGGCAATCATGTCTTCCAATGTAAAATCACGAGCATCATGCACGATTTCAGTTCTGCGTTCATCACCATATTTGGCTTTCAGACCTGCCAATTCATCGCTGATGATTTGCATTTGTAACTCTTTACTTGCAAGAATTGCTCGAAGTTTTTCAATCAATTGAATGATTTCGCGATATTCTTGTTGAATCTTGTCACGCTCAAGTCCAGTCAATCGTTGCAAACGCATCTCGAGAATTGCTTTTGCTTGAATCTCGGACAAACCAAAACGCTGTTGCAAATTGATATTTGCTGTCGGTGTATCTTTTGATTCTTTGATGGTTTTGATCACTTCATCAATATTGTCCAATGCAATGATGAACCCTTCCAAGATATGCGCGCGTTTTTCCGCCGCATCAAGTTCAAAACGGGTTCTGCGAACAATCACTTCATTGCGATGCTTGATGAATTCTTCCATCATTTGCTTGAGATTGAGCACTCTCGGGCGACCATCTACGAGGGCAAGCATGATTACGCCAAAGGTGGTTTGTAATTGCGTATGCTTATACAAATTGTTCAATACCACCATCGGTGTTGCATCGCGTTTGAGTTCAATCACAATGCGCAAACCATCACGATCTGATTCATCACGCACATCTGAGATATCTTCCAAGACTTTTGCTCGCACCAAATCGGCAATCTTTTCAATCAATGATGCCTTGCTGACTTGATATGGCAATTCAGTGATGATGATTGTCTCTTTCGTTTTGGTGGCTTCCACACTTGCTTTTGCCCTAACAACAACACGACCTCTTCCGGTATTGAAAGCGTCTTTCACTCCTTCATATCCGTAAATAATACCGCCGGTTGGGAAATCAGGTGCTTTCACATGTTCCATCAATTCCGGAATCGTGATTTCAGGGTTTTTTATCAAAGCCTGCAGACCATCAACGATTTCTTTAAGATTATGAGGAGGAATATTGGTTGCCATCCCTACTGCAATTCC
>JALRFC010000406.1 GCA_023253875.1 Candidatus Kapaibacterium sp. | reverse complement strand
ATTTGTAAATCTTTAAGTGTTGCATCTTCACCGGAAGCTGCCGGCTTTTTCCAGAAATAGATATTATCTAGATAAATGTCTGAAGGAGATACACCTGCCTGACCATCAAACTTCAATTGAATAACTGATTTCCATGACATTCCTGTAAATGCTGATTTTGGCAAATCAACACTACTCCATTCACCGGCTTTCAGCGTTACATCAACCAATACTTCGCCGGGTCCATTACCGCTATTATCAATAGGAGTGAATTTCAATACAGTTGCATTATTTGTCCACACATCAATATGTACGAATTCCATTTCGGAAGCATTTTGAGCATTTCCTTCGAAGCCGGTACCTTGATAATTGAAATTGGTATAAGCCATTACAACGTCGCCAGTACCTGGATCATAAGCAGGATTCACTGTTCCGGATTGTCCCCAATTAGGATTGTAATTTACGCCACTTATTCCGGCATATGCACCACTGAAGATGGAAATCACATCTGCTGCATTGCGTGATGGTGGGGTTGGAGCATTGGTTTTTGGTTGCGCTTGAAGGCCGACAAAACCCAATAAAAAGCTGAAAAGAAGTACTACATGTTTCATGAGCATTTACTTTGATAAATGAATAGGATAAACGGACTTAACAGTTACAAAGATAGAACAGTTCCGAGGAAAATTTGTTACAATTCACCTCTTCTCTTTACAAGTTCAGCCTTGATTTCGTGGGCTTTTTCTTCATTCAAGTCATAGTTCCACATGACGATTATGGCCAAAAATGCAGTCAAAGAGGGTATAATAATGTCTGCAAGTCTCAGTTGAGTGATAGTTTCTGCTGTCTGCATCGCAGCACCGCCTTCAAATCCAATGAGTTTCAAAACAAGTCCTCCAAGAACCAATGCCAAGCCTTGTCCAAGCTTAACCATCCACCAATAGATAGCACCAAATGTGCCTTCTTTTCTAGGCATACCATTTTGCAACTCATCAAGATCACATACATCGGCAGTCATGGACATCATGAGAGTGAATAGACCTCCAAGTCCAAAAGAAAGAAGTGGTATAGGTAGGAACATCAACCATAGATTATCAGGATTGAATCCCCACC
>JALRFC010000405.1 GCA_023253875.1 Candidatus Kapaibacterium sp. | reverse complement strand
ATGGATTCTACTAGCGAGTGCAATATTGCATGTCCATTTGCTGTAATAGCAATCTTTACATTAGGATTTTGTTGAATCAAATGCTTCACTAGTTTTTTGATACAATAAGACTTTCCGGTACCTGGAGGACCTTGTACCGCAAGTATCGACTCATTCATATATTGGGCCTTCACATTCAATGTGTCGGAAGCTGTCAAACAACTCACAGTTAACGCTGTTATATCAGGACAAGTGAATTCTGTATCCATTTTACTCAGGAACTTATGAGCTACTGTAAACTGAAGTGGATTTGGAACCACTTGATCAATATGAATCTGTTTATACTCACGTAGAATATTTAAAAGCCGAGACATCTTTTCATCAGTATTGAAGCGTTCAGGTTCTTCCATGATGATAGAAGGCATTTTATTTAATAGTATATCTTGAACATGTTCATCAGAACTTAATTCCAGAATTACTTCTATTAAATCAGGATCACTTGGTTCCTCTTGAACAGAAATTAGTTTTCCTTTGATAAAATTATCTTTTCCAAATGCTGAAAACTGTCCTCCAACAAAGTCGCATTCTTGTTTTTCATATTTAAGTGTTACTCTTTTTGTAACCGGATCAATAATAGGTTCCTCTACATAATAAGCAAGAACTGCATCATTTCTTTTCAATACATAATAGTCTTCTTCTTCCAAATTCATGAATTTGAACCAGTCCGGCATTGATTCTTTTTTGAAAAATTCCAAGCATCCATATAGCATTTCATGCATTTCATTTGTTGCATGTAACTGTGAAGGATCAAATGCTTCAAGCAATTCATCAAGTAATTGTTGATCATATCCCGGCTGTCTTTGTCTAGGGTTAACATGATTTGTATTACCTTGCATAGTCTCAAAAGTTGGTCTTGAAAGACTTAGTATTTGAGATAAAGAATCAAAATCCTCATTAAGAATATCGCGTAATACAATCAATGATCTACAGTCATCCTCATTATACCCCTCAACTTGATTCATTACTGAGACAACTTGTTGAGTTTGTTGATCATGATATGTCAATGCATCAATAGACTCTTTCTTTGCTAGTGCTATCTCAATATTAATTCGACTTTTTA
>JALRFC010000404.1 GCA_023253875.1 Candidatus Kapaibacterium sp. | reverse complement strand
TCCTTTGCCATTATCGATTCTACTGTCAGTCAGATATGTGCTTTGATATATGTCATGAATGGTTGAAGTTGCTGCATATATTGTGTTCCTATATTGTGCAATAGCATAAACACTGTTTATTCCGAAACTATTATATACATGTTGCCATGAATTTCCCCCATTGGTAGATCTTGTTCCTTTGATGTCTGAATTGGCGCAAAGAATCGTTGAATCATTAACCCAATGAAGATTCCATGCTGTGGTATTTTCTAATCCATTGGATACATAACTCTTATTCTGCGGAATGGGGGATCCAGTTTTGTTTACAGTATTCGATGCAGTATATCCTGCGAACCAATCACTCCCTCCACTGGAACTCAAATGAATAAATCCCAAATCTGATACGGCTACATAATTTGGATTATTGGGTGAAACATCAAATCCAAGAGCATATTCTCCATAAGTCCAATCTCTGTCACCACCGGTTCCACTCCAACCTGTTTTTATGTTGTTATTATTGACAGTATTGAATACAGATGTGAATGTCTTTCCGCCATCGATTGACTTTAAAACGGATGGATGATTCATTGCATTGCCACCGGCGAGATAGAGTATATCTGTATTAGTTGCCGACATTCCGCAAAAGAATGGTTTTGTGCCTGTTGGAAGTGATGATGTTCTGGAAACCCAAGAACTTGGAATGCCATTTTGAATGTCAAGCGTATAGATATTCATGAAATCTCTAAAATCTGCTCCTGTTTTTCCGGGATAGATACCTGATAAGGAATGCGTTATGCACATGAATCTATAATTGTTGCCTGATTTTGCATAAGCAAAGGAATTCATACCTTCCAATGATGGAAGGGCAAAGCGTTTGTCCTTGACATATGAATTTCCATTATCTGAAGAAATATAAACTCCTGCTTGCGTAATGATGCATTTGAATGAAGGATCCCACAATGCGCCTAAAAGAAGACATCCTTCGCTATTTGGTGTTAGTTCTTTGAAGAGAATCCTCCATGATTTTCCGCCATCAATAGACCGAAAAATGGTTGTGTAATCCGTTAGCAGCAATTCCATTGTGGATTGTGGATTTGCCAATAAAAAGAAAGCGGATCCATTTGTT
>JALRFC010000403.1 GCA_023253875.1 Candidatus Kapaibacterium sp. | reverse complement strand
TAGTATATAGAGGAGTCCGCCGATCAATTCCCATTTCCAGGCGATTGCTAGTATGATAATGAGCACAAAAGATGGAATCATGTGCATCAAAAATGAAAGGATTTGTTCGCCAAATGTTCCATGATCAAATGAATCAAGAGCAAAGAGACTCACGAATCCAATCGCTACAATGCTAAGTAGTCGCGGGAGGAGAGGGAGGAGCTTCATAGTATAATCCTGAAATGTCTTTGCAAAAATAGACATCTTCATCCAAAGAATACACTCACTTATAATCAACCAACTCTACTACTATTTCATTTCTGCGATTGATCATTTCATAGGGAGGATTATATCCGAGATAGGAAAATTGATTTTTGTGTTGAAGATTCTCTTTGGCAAGTGCTTGTTTCAATAATTGGGTGTATTCGGCAATCTTTTCATTATTTGCCCAACCATCGAATCGAATTGCTGCGATGATCTTTTCATCTTGCTTTTCGAAAGTGATGCTTTTGTCATTGGGAGTGGGAAGGGAATACATGTCATATCCTTTCGGTACCATGAATTTCATTGTGGTTGTCTCACCGAGTTCAATTGTCACTGGCGATGTCATTGCGATACTTTCTTCTTTTGCATTCCCGCCGAAAATGTATCCGGCCAAGATTCTGAATCCCATGCCTGAGCTTTCACGATAATTCCTCTTTCCAAGTTTCACACTCGAAAATATCGCAGGTTCATATTTGCGCACTTCGAAATTGTCATAGGTTTTGAGCACTTGATACTTATGCTGTTCCGTTTTTTCCGTACTCATTGTACTATATACCTGTGCAAGCAATACAACAATAACGATGACAATGATTGAGATGACTGTGATTTTCATGATGATGTTCCTTTGTAATAAACAGACAAACATCATGAGAGGAGAATTAGTTCAGGAGCCCCGAGCTAAGCCGAGGTTTGCACCCCGAGCGAAGCCGAGGGGAACGTTGATATACCTTGAAGAATGATCAATGAAAAATGAAATTGAAGAATGGAAGAATTGAAGAACCGAAAAATTGAAGAATGAAATGGCAAATGAGCGAATGAAATGAAGAATGTCTTAATGATTGGTTTTTCATTCCTCAATTTCTCAATTCTTA
>JALRFC010000402.1 GCA_023253875.1 Candidatus Kapaibacterium sp. | reverse complement strand
ATGCTTTGAATGATAAAGAGCGCATCATTGCTTCCCTTGCTTATACTTCAAGGGAACCTCGCATGCGCAATCTCTATGCAGCATCGGATTCCTATTTCGGCGCAATGCCACTTTTCGAGCAAGTAGCACTCAATGATTCCACAAGCGGCTATGAATTTTCAAAACCACTTGTCAAGCCCGAATCCATGCTGAATCTCGAACTAGGCTGGCATCATGCATCGGAATTTGAACGCTTTGGCATCACCGTTTATGTAATGGAATTTGTTGATGAACTCGTGAAAAGTGGAAGACTCGATATTTTTGGCGCTCCGATTGATGGCAATGCACCACGCACAAGACATATCGGGATAGAACTCGAAGGATGGAAATCATTCCTCATACACAATGGCAATGCAATTGAAGTCGCCGGAAATCTAACGATGGGATATAATCGAATCGTGGAGATGAATTATTTCACAGGCAGTGGTGAGGCCATTTCACTCAATGGCAATCGCATCGCGGGCTTCCCTGATTTCATGGGCATGTTGCGAGTTGGATATCGCAATCAGACGACGGGTATTTCACTCAATATGAGACATATCGGTTCATTCCGTTCCGATAATTTTGATGATGATCTCATCAATAATCCAGAATTGATCACTGATTTGCAAAACTCATTCAATGGCTATTATGCAGATAATGTCGTGGATGCATATACAGTATTCGGTTTAGACATCGATCATTCCATCATGTCTATTGGAGGTCCGATGCAATCGCTTCGATTACGCTTGCAAGTACAGAATCTTTTCGATACACTCTATGCTTCGGGCGCAGAAGGAAAAGAATTCTTTCCTGGTCAAAGACGCATGATCATCTTCGGCGCAGAACTTGAGCTGTGATTATTGCACCTCAAATGTCAGACATTTCAAATATGATGTTTCCGGCATAATCGGAAGAATCGGATGACATGGACTTTGTCCACCGGAATGAATCAATCTCAAAGACCGATTCACTCTTTTTGATTCCGACTGTACGATTTCTGTGAGCATATGTGCCGAGAGATGCTGAGAACAACTTGCGCTCACAAGAAATCCACCCGGCCTGATGAGTTTCAGAGCTTGCCTATTAATTTCCGCATAGCCACGCTTGGCACGAGCC
>JALRFC010000401.1 GCA_023253875.1 Candidatus Kapaibacterium sp. | reverse complement strand
ATCGTATTCGACCAATCATCGCAGTCTTTGTTCCGGCAGTTAATCGCACAGCCGAATATGCAGGAAATTCCATCAATGCATTTACAACATTCATTAATGAAGAAGTGATGCTCTGGGTAGATACGCGATTTTCGACATCAAAAGAAGCAATATGGCGAGCAGTTGCAGGAGCATCCAATGGTGGAAATATCGCATTGTATTGCGCAATGAAATCACCACATATTTTTGGAAGTGTGGCCGCGCAATCCAGCAATGTTATTTCAAGCATTATGTCTGGATTCGATGTGAATCCCCCACTTCCGAATCGAGTCTATATTGACATCGGTGCTTATGATATTCCACAACTGATTCCACTCGTGAAACAATTCAGACAAGTCCTTGAAAAAAGATCATATTGGTATATGTACAAACAAGTCAATGAAGGACATAGCTGGGGCAATTGGAAAGCCAATATGAATGAATATTTGGAATTCTTTTTTCCTCCATTACCATCATCGGTCAAGTCCAATCAGGAAGCATTACCACTCATCATGAATCTCAATTATCACTTGGATAGTTCATTGATACAATTGGATTTTGATCTGAGCATTCCGGTAAAAGGAATGACAATCATGCTCATGGATATTCAAGGGAAGATCCTTTCTGAGTCATTATTGACCGCTCGCGAGAGAGGTCAACAACATGAGAATATACTTCTGCATTCATCAATTCCTTCGGGATCTTATTTTCTGCAATTCAGAACTGAGAAGACAATGTTCACGTATCCGGTTACATTCAAATGAAAGCACTCTTCTTAATCATCATTGGATTATCGCAATTTGGATTGGCATATGCACAGCAATTACGGAATCATCCCGGAGCGGTGTATTATGAAATTTTTGTTCGATCATTTTCTGATTCAAATGGAGATGGCATCGGAGATATTCCGGGAATCATTCAAAAACTTGATTATTTGAAAGAACTCGGCATTAAAGGAATTTGGCTTACTCCTGTGCATCCATCACCAACATATCATAAATATGATGTAAGGGATTATCGTGCAATTGACCCTGAATATGGTACCATTGAAGACATGAAGCTACTTGTCAAAGAAGCCCATACACGAGATATCTCCATCTTGATGGACTATGTGGTCAATCAT
>JALRFC010000400.1 GCA_023253875.1 Candidatus Kapaibacterium sp. | reverse complement strand
ACAAGAAGGTGCAAAATATCTTGAGCGCACTATGGGCGGTCGCGGTGTATTGCTTGGTGGCGTACCCGGCACAGAACCCGCAAATGTACTCGTTCTTGGCGGTGGTATCGTCGGTACCAATGCAGCAAAGATTGCAGCCGGTTTTGGTGCGAAAGTCACAATCATGGATAATAATCTCTATCGTTTGCGCTATCTCGATGATGTGATGGCAAAGAATGTGAACACAGTCATGTCCACTCCCGACAATATCCGTCGTCATGCTCAGCAAGCTGATCTCGTTATTGGTGCTGTTTTGATCGCTGGTGCAAAGGCTCCACACTTGATCACAAAAGACATGCTTTCAACAATGAAGCATGGAGCGGTTGTGGTCGATGTGTCCGTGGATCAAGGTGGATGTATTGAAACATGTAAGCCGACAACACATGAGAATCCAACCTATGTTGTGGATGGCATTCTTCACTATTGCGTTGCAAATATGCCTGGTGCAGTACCTTATACATCAACAGTAGCACTCACAAATGCCACACTTCCGTATGCAATTCAACTTGCAAATAAAGGATGGGAAAAGGCATGCTCAGACAATCGTGAATTGTATTATGGCGTGAATACAGTTAGCGGAACAATCGTGTATCAAGCGGTTGCAGAAGCTTTCGATATGCCATATAGTGAGCTCAAACTCTAAGAATGAATTATTTTCTTTCAAAGGGTGTTTGCAAATGCATTCACCCTTTTTTTATAAGCGGAAATCATGTCACTTTGCGCCATACCAAAAGCTCAGTCGATCCCCGATGCACACATCTTTTCAGAATATGAATCTTCGCATCCTCTGACCGTCAAGCATTTCAAACAAATGCAAGATGGAACCTATTGGTTTCAAAGGCTTCTCACGATTGAATCTTCCTTCATGAGAAATGTGAAAGACATTCCGAAACAAGTGATTTCACATGCAAAGAATTTGAAGGGCGAGAAAGAGTTCGATATTGTTTATGGAGGCGGCGGACTTGCCATCATTCATGCGGCTTTGATGTCCAAAGTGTATGGCTATTCGGTTTGTTTATTCGATAAATATGGCGTTGGTCTCACGCATCGCGATTGGAATATCAGCTATCAGGAATTACTTGTATTGCGTGATTGCGGACTCTTC
>JALRFC010000003.1 GCA_023253875.1 Candidatus Kapaibacterium sp. | reverse complement strand
GTCACTGCAGGTGGAAAGAAAACACAGACAATCAAAGTTACGAATGACAATAACATGACATTGACATTTGATATGTCAGTCAATGATACAAAATCAGTATTGCCATCTGATTGGACTGCATCAGTAGAACCTCAATCATTGACATTGGCAAAAGGTGCATCTGAATTGGTAACTGTTACCATTGAAGCTCCTGGTTCAATTCCAGAAGCTGAACTAACAACAGTGGTTGTGGATGCAACTCCAAGAGAAGAAGCCAATACCAAACCAAAAACCACATCAACCAGTTTATATGTATTGCCTGAGTCTGCCAAGGCTGCAATCGTGTATGAATTGAATATCAATCAGTTCAATGATTTATATAAAGATGCTATCAAGTATACAGATAGATTTGGTCCAGCATTTGTGAAATTGCCAAATAATGCAACATTGCTCGATGCGTATAAAGATCAATTCAAAGTCTATGTATTCAGTGTATTCGGTGGTGGTTTACTCAATGGTCAAATCTATAATGGTTCTCCAATTGGTACAACAACCGATGTCAATCCACTTGCCAAGACTATTTCAAATATGCTTGCCGAAGGAAAAAGAGTATTGCTCTCTGCACCTCAATCTATGTGGTGGGCATTTGACAAAACAGCAAATACAGCAGCAGGAAAGAATCAAGATGTATTGAATTTCTTCAATAATACATTGAAACTTCAATTCACAAAAACCGAACAACGCTATACTTTGAGTGGCAATACGATCACTTTGAAGCCTTATGGTGTTAAGGGATTTGATAATGATTCCATTGGTGATCAATTCAATGGAATGGCAAATCAGAATTTCAATAATCATGTCTTCTTTACAGACATCTTTAAGTTGGCTTCCGGTTCACCTTGTGTTCCTATTCTGTATTCAGATAATAGCAATGCAAATCTTGTAGGCGTTCGTTATTCCAATGCACAAGGCGGTAAACTTGTATTTGTGACTCAGCCGATTGAAGCATTTGATAATTTCGTGATTCGTGAAACATTCATGAGAAAATCAATGGAATGGCTTGCCGGTGATATTTTTGTTGCTGCCAAAAAACCTGTATTGACTCTTAATTCTGATGTGAAATTCGGTCCATTGGAAGTAGGTCAAAAGAAACAAATGACAACAGATATCAGTAATACTGGCGAAGCAGATTTGGTTATTACAGAATTAGGTTTGAGTGGTTCTAGTGCAAGTGTATTTGCAATCGTAAATAAGCCGACATTACCTATGACATTGAAGACTGGTGAATCTGCAAAGATCACACTTGAATTTGCACCAAAAGAAAAGAAATCCTATTTGGCTTCATTGGACTTCACTTCAAATGACGGTGGTGTAGATAATTCAACTTCAGGCGTCGATCTTATTGGAGAGGGAATTGAAACAGTTCCTGATGTTCCAGCACTTGCCGGCATTGCAGATTTGGATCTTGGCAAAACAGCAACAACCATCGAGAAAGCACTTTCACTCAATAATAATATTGATGGTGAAGTGAAAGTAACCGGTGCAACCATTTCAGGTGCAGATCAATCTGCATTCTCTGTATCTGTAAGTCAAGGTACTATTCCAAAAGGTCAAAAATTCCAGACAAAGGTAGTATTCACTCCTACCAAAGATGGTATTCATACAGCGGTATTGACATTGAATACACTCATTACATCTACAAATAAAACAGGTACATATACTGTTAATCTTACCGGTGAAAAGCAAGCTGTTTCAGGTGTAAAGGAAGATCGCATTCTTACAAGCTCTGTACAAGTAATGCCTAATCCAACCACCAATGATGCATATGTGACATTCTCAGTTGTTGAGCCAACGATGATGACAATCACTGTTACTTCACTTAATGGTCAAGTATTGTTCACAGCTCAGAATCGTAGTTTTGATCAAGGATCACATGCATTCCAATTGCCTGTTGGTTCTTTTGCAGCAGGACAATACACTGTGACACTTCGCTCACAAAGCGGTGCAACAATGTCTATGCCTTTCAGCGTGATTAGATAATATATCGAGATATGATAAAGCCCTGATTCCATTTGGAGTCGGGGCTTTTTTTTATGTCAATTCTTTGATGAGAATAAAAAGGGCGAGAAGTGCAATGATGATTCCAAAAGAGATACGAAGTAAATCTTGTCTGATTCTTTTGGATAGCATGATGCCGGCATAACCTCCAAAAACGGAGGCAATTGTAAGAAGCGTAAATAATCCCCATTCAAGATTTTTTCCATTCAATATATCCACAAAAAAACCGGGTAGTGCATTCATTGCAATGAGTATCATGGATGTGAATGCGGCCTCTTTGACATTCATATGCCCAATGAGTATCATCGCAGGGACAATTAAAAAACCGCCACCAATACCCGTGAATCCTGTCAATACTCCAATCATCAAACCTGTGAACATCAATGCCATCAATGATATCTCTTGGATATCATGTGATTGCAGTTCTTTGCTTGACATCATTCTTTGAGCAGAAATCAGCATCAGAAGTGAAAGTATGATCATTGAAAGTGATTCAATTGAAATATGAATCATTCCAAGTTCCAATACTTTTGGCAATGCGGGCATGATATATGCGCGCATGATCATGATGCTGATGATTGCCGGTATAGCAAATGTGAAGAGGACTTTCCAATTCGTTTGCTGTTCTCTTGCGTTTCTTATAGCTGCTATTGCCGAACTTATTCCAACTATACCCAAAGAGTAGGTTGTAGCTATCAAGGGAGATATACCCAAGACATATACCAAAACAGGCATGACAAGTATTGAACCACCTGCACCAAGCAAGCCGATTGCTATACCAACAATAGATGATGCCACTATTGAAATGACTAATTCAATCATTGTTTATATCACTACATGCAATTCTTTCTCAATCGCTTCGATGAGAATTTCTCTTGGAAGTGCACCCATCGCCATTTTTGGAGATTCATTCACAGGAACAAATAATAGAGATGGAATGCTTCGAATGCCAAACATTGCAGACAATTCTTGTTGATCATCTGTATTAATTTTATAGAAGTTCACTTTACCATCAAACTTTGTTGACAATTCCTCGAAGACAGGAGCGATAGCTCTGCATGGACCACACCATGGTGCCCAAAAATCTATGATGCAAGGTATATCGCCTTTATATGACCACTCTTTACTCTGCTCATAATCAAAAACGAGTTCTTTAAATGTTTCGAGATTCAATTCTTGTGTCATACTAAGCCTCTACTTCATAATTGTGTTGTTTCCATTCATTAAATCCGCCGGGTACATTGTAGAATTTCCGTGAATTCGCTTGTTCCAAAATACCCATCGCAATGCTGGAGCGATCTCCGCCTTGGCAATGCACGATCAAAGTACCTTCAGGTAATTCGGACAATCTTCTTCGTAATTGTCCACCATGAATATTGACTGCACCGGGAATATGTCCTTCATTATATTCATTTGCTGCTCGAACATCCAGAATTGTATATGATGGATCTTTCATGTGATTGTGAACTTCATCCCAAGACATTTGATTTGTGGAAGTGAGCGTATATCCAAGGTCTACATAGTCTTGAATATCAGAAATGAATCCATTGCAATGGTCAATACCGATGCGCATCATTTTTCTTGTGATGGATTCTATCTCTTGTTCTTCGGCAATGAGAATAAAAGGTTTGTCATACTCAATAATCCATCCCATCCATGTTGAGAATGCATTATTGTTTTGAATATTGACGGAACCTGGAATATGGCCATCCGCATAGAGATGTTTTGGTCTGGTATCGATGATCAATGTAGAATGTTTGATATGTTCAAAGAATGCATCGGGTCCAAGTCTATGAAGCGAGGGGATATCACTCACTAATGGTCTGTCAATTTTATTGAGTGATTTCATCATCGCAAAATAGTATGGAGGTTCGGGTTGACCGTCGAGCAATTCCTTAATGAATGCATCTTCATCTGTATGCTTGAGTGCCCAATTGACGAGTTTTTCATAGCCAACTGTTGATCCAGGAACAGCTCCCAAGGCCTTTCCACATGCGGATCCTGCGCCATGTGCCGGCCATACCTGTATATGATCAGGTAATTGTTTGAATCGTTGAAGTGATTGAAACATGGTCTTGGCTCCTGCTACCATAGTGCCAGTATAGCCTGCTGCCTTTTCGAGAAGATCGGGTCTGCCAATATCGCCAACAAAGACAAAATCACCGGTAAATATCATCACGGGATGATCGCCATTTGGGGTATCTGTCAATAGGAAGGAAATATGCTCAGGAGTATGTCCGGGTGTATGCATCACTTCAATGCGAAGATTTCCAACCATGAATGTATCGCCATCTTTGACGCCTTCATGTGGAAATGTATATTGCCATTCGGGACCTCCTTCATCTGAAAGATACATTCTTGCACCGGTTACCGAAGCCAATTCCCTAGAGCCACTCAGAAAGTCAGCATGGATATGTGTTTCAAGAATATGCGTGATACGCATTTTTTCTTGTGATGCAATTTCAAGGTAGACATCAATATCACGCTGAGGATCAATCACCATTGCGGTGCCAGTTGCTTGACAACCTATAAGATAACTTGCATGTGCCAAGCCTTTTTCATAAACATGTTTGAAAAACATACATATTCTCCTATTGAAATGTTCTTTGATACAAACCTAGGAGATTGCTCTTCCTCATTCTGTGATTTAATCACACAATTCGTGCATGTACTTCTTGTTGATGTAGTATGACCAATTTGTCTTTCTCAATTCTTGTCTTACCAAGCATATTGGCAAATGCAACTTTGATCAAAGCTGCAATGACCAATGTGATGAGTGCTCGAGACATGGTTGTATAGGTAAGTTTGGATAGCGCATCTTTGCTCATGAAGAATGATGAAAGTGGGATTCCAATCATTAGCAATAGTGGTATGATGCCAATTGCAGACCACTCTTGCGTGAAAAGTCCATTGTTCATGGCATCAACCAATCTGGGTGCTATGCCAAATGCAGAAAGAATCAATGCATACCCAATCAATATCCAGCGCAAGCGAATAGATTGAATTGAGAATTGTGTAGAAAGTAATCCCATGAGTGCCAACAATGCAAATGGAGGAATTATCATCGCGGAAAATCCAAACATGGCATAAGCTATGAAGAACCAACAAAGGAGGAAAAGAAAAAGTGGAGAATATTGCGTGGTGAATAATTTACGAATGCCAATAATCAAGCCGGAACAGAAAAAAGGAAATAAAGCAAAATCAATAATAAGGGTAGTGAAATGTACGCCACGTGGAATATATGATGCAATGGAAAATATTGCCATGATTTGAGAAAAAACAGGGAAGTCCATTGTCCAATACCATGATAATCCTACCAAGCATCCACATGTGATGGAGAGTAGAACGGCTAGAATAATGTTGAGTTTAGGTTTAACAACTATAAGCGCAATGAAACTCAACATAAGAAAGAGAGCAAAGCCGCCAAGGGATGAAAGTATGAGAATCAGTACGGAAAGAAATAGGCCCACAGACATTGCAATCAATGAGAGCCATGTTTGTTGTTGTTGAAACATGATTGAAAAAAGAAGTGCTATACTACTCAAGACGAGGGTGATTCCCCAGATTTCAGGACTTGCATGACGTGCTATATCATTCCACATGAGAGATCCTGCAAGAAATCCGGGAGCGAATATGGCATGTTCTGCTTTCAAACATCTCTTGGCAATGAAATAGAATGACAATAGTGCAAAGCTTGCAAGAATGGACGATAAGAATCGGGAATATGGAAGTGTTTGACTCGTGATATGTGTCCAACCGACCATTGCCCACATTGGGAGTGGCTCATTGACACATGGTGATTTACCAAGTGATAAATATGGTGCTTGATCTGCGAATGCACCCCAAGAATCTGCTGTCCATGGTGTGGTGCCAAAGATGGACAAAATACCCCAATGCAATGAAAAATCTTCTTCGACAATGGTCATGCCGGGGAGATCAATGCGAAAGAAACTGAGTAATGCGGAAATCAGAAGAAATGCAATCAGTGTATGTTGTTTGGATGTCATTTGCATTCTTAGAATGGTGATTGGTATTGATTCGAGTCGTAGGCTTGTCAAGTAATTTGAATTCAACGGGTTCTATGCGTGGTATTTCATATATACCATTGAAAGCAAAAGTACTGATAAAAATAATGAATGAAAGCCAGCCAAGAATATGTCTGAATATGCCTATATCTTCTCCATCAACATGTGGATGATCCAATTTGATGAAAAATCTTGTGAAGAATGCCCAGAATAACCATCCGCTCCATCCTGCATATATCCATGAAGCATGTACTTTGATCCATAATAGAATCGGCAGAAACAATTGCTGAATAACCGTATAGATTTCATTGGGGGATTCTATCACGATTTGTTCATAAAACCAACCGAGAAAAGAACCAAGTCCAAGAAAAATCATAGCACCCCAAATGATTCGTGCTATCATGGCTTGTCTCTTCCCAAACATTGCATATGCTATATGACCTCCATCCAATTGTCCAAGAGGAAGTAAATTGAGGGATGTGACAAACATGCCGAACCAACCAACACAGAGAAATGGATAATGATAGATTTCATTGAGTGGTGGTATATATGCTCCAGGTTCAACAAAGAGAGCAATCAATCCTTGAAAGAGAAGCATATCTCCAAAATACATTCCCCAATCCGGATACATAATCCCCAATTCTTTGTATTCAGGATGAATCGAATAGAGATATTCAATTGAAGGAAGGTTCATTAAGCCAAAAATGAAGATACCCAAACAAGCAATGAAGCCTGCCAATGGACCACTAGCGCCGATATCAAACAATGCTTTACGATTGGGGATTATAGAGCGAGTTTTAATATATGCACCTAATGTCCCAAAAATGGAAACAAAAGGTATGGGTAATGGAATGAAATAGGGAAGACTAGCATCAACATTATGGATGCGTGCGGCAATATAATGTCCAAATTCATGGATTAGAAGAAATGTCATCAATAGTGATGCATATGTCCATCCATAAACCCAATTCGTGATTTCAATTGGATTTTTTCCGGCCCATGCCGAACCGGCCATCATGGTTGATGCAAACGTTAGGATGAACAATAATGCATGAATGAACAATGATGTCTTTTTTTGACCTCTTGTATCATTCAATATAGATCTACCATGCTCTTCGGATGATGTATGCATATCAATGGGTTTCTGCTTTTCGGGCACGAATCATCAAATCTGTGATTGCTAAAGCAGGGTCTTTTTGGTGAAAAAGAATGAGATACATTTGTTCGACAATCGGCATGTCAACATGATGTTTTTGACTAAGTTCCCAGGCGGATTCTGCTGTAGTCACACCCTCGGCAATCATGGACATCTCTTCGAGTATCGTCGAGAGATTCTTTCCCTTTGCGATTTCCTCTCCAACATGTCTATTCCTACTATGTCTGCTGGAACATGTGACATATAAATCACCCAATCCGGATAATCCCGCGAATGTTCTTGGATTAGCACCCAAAGCCATTCCCAAGCGAGCAATTTCTTCAAGTCCACGAGTGATCAAAGCGGCCTTTGTATTGTCTCCAATTGCCAAGCCATCAATGATGCCGGCAGCAATTGCAATGACATTTTTCAAAGATCCACCAATTTCAGCTCCGATTGTATCGCCTGAAGTATAGACTCTGAAATAGTGATTATTGAATAATGTTTGTACATGCTGCGCCAATTCTGTATTCGCTGAAGCGACCATGACGGTTGTTGGAACCTTTCGAATGGTTTCTTCTGCATGACTTGGACCCGAAAGCACGGAATAATGCAAAATATCGCATTGTTGCATGTCATACAGAATACCTGAAACAGTCAATAATGTACCTCGTTCAATTCCTTTGGAGCCATTGATGATATATCTACCATTGAGATCAAATCCATGATCATGTATGACTTGTCGGATAAATTGAGTGGGTACGGAAATGATGATGGTGGAACAATCATTGATGATTGATGCATCTGTCGTGGCAATAATCCCATGTGGTAATCGGACATTTGGCAGAAATCGCTCATTTGTATGATGCTCATTGATTTCATTCGCCGATGTCTCGGAACGTGTCCAAAGTACCGGAGCATGTCCATTCTCAGCCAAAATACCTGCCATGGCAGTTCCCCAACCACCTGCTCCTATGATTCCGATTGAATGTTTCATATTCATCACCATTATTTCTTGCCGAATTTCAGCAATTGGAATTTGCTGAATCTATTTTCATTTCCATGCAATATCCTACCGATATTAGAGCGATGAGCATAAATAACAATGAGTGAAATGAGAATTGTGAAATAGATTATGATGTGATAACCAGGTATTTCTACACTGAAGATATTATGTCTGAGAAACATCGTAAGCGGAATGGTAATTGCCGCAATCATGGAGCCGAGTGAAATATATCCGGATAGCATGACAACGAGTATAAATAGTCCAAATGCAATTGCAACTTCGGTTGGGGCAATTGCAAGTAAAAAACCTCCACCCGTATTAATTCCTTTACCACCCTTGAAGCCAACAAAGACTGACCAGATATGTCCAATTACTGCAAAAACTCCGGCAATCATCTTCATGACAGTTATGTCTTGAAAGGGAGTTTGATTGGAGAAAGCCATTTCTCCATTGAATAAAAAGTTTACAAGAGAAACAGCCAATACACCCTTCAATACATCCAATATTTGAACCAATAATCCCCATTTCCAACCGAGCACTCGCATGGCATTGGTACTTCCCATATTACCACTGCCTTTTGTTCTGATGTCGAATCCAAAAAACATCTTGCTGATAATCACGGCACTAGGGAATGATCCCAATAGATAGCTACCGAAAATGATGAGTAAAAGTCGAATGATCGGGTCCATTTATAATATGATATGTTGTTCGGAAATATGACTTGGAATTGCAAATATAGACAAAAACGATAGCATATACGTTAATAGGCGCATTGGAAAAACAGCATGTGCCAATGCATGGCAACACATCAACACATTGTACAGGAGTGATGCACCATGAGTGCCGAATTGATGGGTCAATCCACCCGAAAACGATTGCAAGAGATCGAAAGAGAATTGGCTGATCTCAAAGAGAAAAAAAGTGCTTTACATCAACGATGGAAGGCTGAAAAAGAGAGTATTTCACGCATTCGCGAATTGAAAGCGGAGATAGAACAATTACGAAATAAGGCGATAGATCTAGAGAGAAAAGGTGAATTGGCAAAAGTGGCGGAAATCCGATATGGAACAATTCTTCAATTAGAACAACAAGTTGAGTCGGAGAATACACATTTGGAAGCATTGCAAGCCACCGGTAAAATGCTCAAAGAAGAAGTGGATGCTTCAGATATAGCTGAAATTGTCGGTAAGTGGACAGGCATTCCGGTGCAAAGAATGCTTGAAACGGAGAGAACAAAACTTCTTACTATGGAAGATCGCATTCAGCAAAGAGTTATTAGCCAGACAGATGCGATAAAAGCCATCAGTAATGCCATTCGTCGCTCAAGAGCAGGTCTTCAAGATGCCAATCGACCAATTGGTTCATTTATCTTTCTCGGAACCACCGGAGTTGGAAAAACAGAAATGGCAAGAGCGCTTGCTGAATTTCTCTTTGATGATGAATCAGCAATGATTAGAATTGACATGAGTGAATATATGGAAAAACATGCCGTGTCACGTCTGATTGGTGCACCTCCCGGCTATGTAGGTTATGATGAGGGCGGACAATTGACAGAAGCGGTGAGACAAAGACCATATTCGGTTGTACTTCTTGATGAAATTGAAAAAGCACATCCAGAAGTCTTTAATATATTATTACAAGTGTTGGATGATGGACGCCTGACAGATAGTAAAGGTCGTGAAGTGAATTTCAAGAATACCATCATCATCATGACTTCCAATCTTGGAACAGATATTCTTCAGGAATCACTTGCAGATATAACGGAAGATAATCGCGAATCAATGTTGATGGAGGCAAGAACCGGAATCATCAATCTTCTAAAGCAAAGAATGCGTCCTGAATTTTTGAATCGAATAGATGAAATTATTCTTTTCAAGCCACTGATAAAATCTGAAGTTCGACAGATTGCAGTATTGCAAATGAAGAAATTACAAGAGCGACTATTGATGGATGAAATCACATTGTCGATAACAGATGATGCGTATGACACCATTGTTCGTTTAGGCTATGATGTTCAATATGGTGCAAGACCCCTTAAGCGAGCAATTCAAAAATATGTTGCTGATCAATTGTCTATGCATATTCTGGCCGGAGATTTTATATCAGGTGATGAGATATTGCTCGATGCAGGTGACAGTACACCTTTGATCTTCAAGAAATTATGATCAGTCATTCCAGATGAATTCAAAAAGCAGCGAAGAAATTGTGATCATGATGCCTGCATATGAAAGCAATACAATAATTGTTGATCCTGCTTCAGAAATCTGAGCTCCATGTATTGCCATGGATAATGCTTCTATACCTAATAATGCTGGGGGAAGTAAGACGGGAAAGGATAGCACCGGAAACAGTGCGCCTTTCCCATTTGCTTTTGATATGATGGCTGCAATTGCAGTAATTGCTGATGCCATGCAGATGCTCAGTAAGGAAACCATGATCCAGTACAAAAGCATATTGCCAATTTCAAGGGATGGCAAAAAGAAGAGGAAAAGCCCAGCGCCAAGAATGGACAATGACATGGATAAAGTCATCGTAAACAGCAATTTCCCGAAAAACACCTCAATGGGACGAGAACTAAGTTTGAGTAAAAGAGAAGTTCCGCGCTCTTCTTCCATTACGAATGTTCTTGATAATCCTGTCATGCTTCCAAAAAACAAGACAATCCATAATAATGCTGAAGCAATATACTTTTCAATTCTTTCGCCTGCCGTAGTGAATGCAATTGTAGAAATGGTGATGACCATGAATAAAAACAATGCGGACAATGCAATTCTAGATCTGAATTCCATTGCGATTTCTTTTCGAAAGACCGCTATGCTTTTATACAATGTATTCATACTTATTCTTCGTGACTACTGCAATGATCACAGCCATGATCTTTGGAAAAAGATGCGTCTTCCATTTGTAAAGTGATATGCTTTGTATGGAAAGCATCTATCAATGCTTTTCTTGCTTTTTCGAGTATAAGAGAATGTTCTTGATTTGCTGCTATGATATGTGCACTGATGGAAATATCACCGGGATGAATTTCCCATACATGCACATCGTGAACATCACTGATACCTTCAACTTCTCTCAATACCAATGCAATGTCATTCGATGAAATACCTGAAGGTGCGCTATCCATCAGAATGATTCCGGCAGTTTTGATTAAGCCATATGCACTGCGCAAAATAAATAAGGAAATGAGAACAGAAAGTATTGCATCAATCATTTCCCATCCGGTGAAATGAATGATCAAGCCTCCAATGATTACGGCTATCGAAGACAATAAGTCGGTGATGACATGTAAATATGCACTTCTCGTACTTAAATGATGCGCATCATGCAACATATAGGCACTAATCACATTAGCAATCAAACCAATGATGGAAGTGATGAGCATTGGTTCAGCATGAATATCAGCAGTATGAAAAAATACTCGCATGAAAGATTCATAGATCAAGAATGCACACATACCAAGGAGAATGACTCCATTGATCATTGCTGCCAGTACTTCAATCCTCTTGAAGCCAAATGTGAATTTTTGCAATTTCTCTTTATTGCCTTTCCCTGAGGAATACATCCGTAATGCAATGAATGCGATGATCAAAGCACCTGCATCTGATAACATATGTCCTGCATCAGATAATAAGGCAAGACTTCCCGATATATAACTACCAATGACTTGAGCAATAAAAATTGTCAAAGTCATTGCAATGGCAATTTTTAAAGCACGAGTATCTTTGATGGTATGTTGATGACCATGTGAATGATCATGATGATGAGCATGCATAGCGTACTTTAGGCCAAGAATTTTCGGAAAATCCGGTACAAAAAAGCCCTCATCCAATGGTGAGGGCTTGAATGAATGTATGCTGATTTATGCGAATTGCTGATAATTATTTTCAAACAATTCAACCAAATGTTTTGCTTTGGCATCATAAGCTGTAGCATCGGACCATGTATTCTTTGGATTGAGAATTTCTGTCGGCACATCCGGACATTCAGTCGGAATATGCAATCCAAAATACTCTTCAGTCACAAAATTGACACCGTTCAAAGAGCCATTCAATGCTGCTCGTAAGAGTGCACGTGTATAGGAAATCTTCATGCGTTGTCCAACACCATATTCTCCACCACTCCAGCCGGTATTTACAAGCCAAACTTGTGCACCATGAGTATTGATCTTATCACGAAGCAATTCTGCATATACCTTGGGATGATGTACCATGAATGGTGCGCCAAAACATGTACTGAATGTTGCAGTTGGTTCTTTTACTCCACGCTCAGTGCCGGCCACTTTAGCGGTATATCCTGAAAGGAAATGATACATTGCTTGCTCTGGTGTCAACTTTGAAATCGGTGGCATTACGCCAAATGCATCACAAGTGAGGAAGAAGATATTTTTGGGATGCCCGCCCTTATTATCAGCAACGATATTTTCAATAAATGCTCTTGGATATGATGCTCGAGTATTTTCTGTGATTGAATCATCAAAAAGATCTACTGTTCTTGATTCGGCATCCATTGGAACATTTTCGAGAATCGTACCGAATGTTTTTGTCATATCATAGATGATCGGCTCTGCTTCTTTTGATAAATTGATGACTTTAGCATAGCATCCACCTTCATAATTGAACGTACCTGCATCGGACCAACCATGTTCATCATCTCCAATCAATGCGCGCTCAGGATCAGTGGATAATGTTGTTTTTCCTGTTCCTGATAGGCCAAAAAATAATGCTGTATCGCCTTCATTTCCAATATTTGCTGAGCAATGCATGCTCATGACACCTTCCAATGGCATGAGATAATTCAAGGCGGTAAAGATGGATTTCTTGATTTCACCGGCATAATGAGTTCCACCGATTAACACCAATTTTTGAGCAAAGTCAAGCAAAATGAACGTTTCTGATCGTGTACCATCAATTGCAGGGTCTGCTTTGAAGTCAGGACAATGCATGATGGTAAATCCTGGTTCAAATGAATCCAATTGAGATGTTTCTGCTTGAATAAACATGTTTTGCGCAAAGAGATTATGCCATGCATATTGATTTATCACGCGAACAGGCAATGCATATTTATCATCTGCACCTGCAAAGCAATCCAATACATAAACATCTGAACCTTGCAAATAAGCTGTCATACGGGCTTTCAAAGCATTGAATTTCTCTTGAGGAAATGGTTTATTTACTTTTCCCCACCATACTTTGTCACTACTGCTTGGCTCTTCCACCACAAATTTATCATTTGCGCTACGACCTGTATGCGGTACGGTAATCGCAAGCAATGCTCCATGTTCTGTTAACTCAGCTTCTGAATTGCTGATTGCATGTTCATATAATTCGGCTCTGGATAGATTGTAAAACACTTCATTCAGATGAACTATACCCTGTGATTGGAGGGAGTCTTTGATCTCTTCATTTGTTTTCATGACTGAAATTCTTTGTCCGTGAAACATGTGTCGGGAGGTTACGTATTCTTGCCGGAATAGTAACAATCAATGGTCAAACTTACGGAATTTGCAGACAGGAATTAGCAAAAAGGGAGGTGAGAAATGTCATTTGTGGAATAATTGTCAATTCTATGTCAAGTCAGATAATTTATACCCCGAGCCATGAATATTCAAAATTTGGATGGTTTTGTCATGTTGAAGATATTTCCTCAATTTTCCTATGTATACATCCATACTTCTACCATTATGATAGGAATCATTACCCCATATTTCACTGAGTGCTTTTTGCTTTGTGACCGGTTGATTTCTTGATTGTTCAAGCAGTCTCAAAAGTTCAGCTTCTTTTGTGGTTAATATTCTTGTTTCGCTATTGATGGAGAGGGTTCTTCTCTCATAATCAAACAAATATTCACCTATTCGTACTGTTCGCTCTTGTTTGATCTCCCCTGGTATTCTCTTGAAAATTGCATCAATGCGAAGTTGGAATTCTTCGATTGAGATGTCCATATCGAGTATGTCTATAATGCCGAATTTCAATAATGCAATTCTGGTCTCAATATCGCTTGAAGAGGTTGAAACAATACAATTTCGAATGTGAAGCTTTGCATACATGGACTGGAGAGTTGAGATACTTGGATTGGATGTTACCCAAATGGCTACATCTATAGGGGAATCCAAAGATACTAGCTCATTCTCATCAATGGATGAAATTTCCCATCCCGGTGTGATCAATGTTGGAATCTCAAACTGTTTTGAGTGTAAACCTAATATGAATAGTACATGATTCATGAATCGCTTGTCTGCAATGGATGTAATGTTCAATCTCCGTAACTTGGTAGAAACACATTACTTTTCACTTGGTTACATTCTACTCATGAATTCATTTTCATTGGCCGAGCAAGCGGCTTCACTTCAACTTGCTGCTTATAATGCTAGGGATATTCATTCCTTTTTGCAATGTTATACTGAAGATGTGGAATTGATTGACTTGAAATCTGGCGAGATTTTCTGTTCGGGTCACATGGAAATGCGGGCCATATATGGTGCAATGTTCAATCGCTGTGCTGATCTTCATTGTACCTTGTTGAAGAGGATTATTTGTGGGGATATTGCTATAGATGAGGAACATGTCATTGGTCAATCACCGGGAAGAGTGACTCATGCCACAGCGATCTATCAGGTCAATGATGCAGGTCTCATCATGAAAGCTTGGTTTGTCAGAGAAGCATAAAAAAAGAGGTCGTCTCAATTGACGACCTCTCATTCATTGACATATAGCCAATATTACTTTCTATCCTCTTCTGTAGCTTTTCTTCTTGGTGCTGAGATTGCAACAACGGTTGCATCGCCAACAACATTGATTTTGATTCCAGGATAGGAAAGATCACGAACGTGAAGTGATTGTCCAATCTTCAATTCAGTGATATCAACATCGAGTTGTTGTGGGAGATCTTTTGGAAGACATGTAACATTGAGCTTATGGAGAATATGCTCAAGTACACCACCCTCACGGACACCTGCGCTTTGTCCAACCAATTTAACAGGGACATTGAAGTCAACTACATTCTCATTGGAAACACCAAATAAGTCGAAGTGCACAATTGCATCTGTTACGGGGTCGAATGTGATGTCTTTCAACATGCAAGACAGAGGTGCATCAGAACCTTCGATTTCGAGATTAATGATATTCGCCGCAGCTGTATAAACAATTGGACGCATGTTTAGTGGGTGCACTGCAATTGGAATTGGCTCGACACCATTGCGATAGTACACACCTGTGACCAAACCGCTATTGCGAACTGCTTTGGCTGCCTTTTTACCGGTGCCTCTTTTTTGTGCTTTGAGAGCTATTTCACTCATTTGATTTTCTCCGGTGAATTCTTACTGTATCTTTATCGTATGATATCGAATAATGAACTAATTGAAGCATTATTATGCGTTCTTTCGATGGCCTCGCCAAATAATTCGGCGACAGAAACTGTCACTATTTTTGAAGATTCCCAATGCATCGGGAATGTATCTGTGACATACACTGTCTTGATCGCATCACTTTGATTGATTTTTTCAATCGCTGAACCTGAAAACACTGCATGTGTACATACACCTGTGATGCTCTTTGCTCCAGCATTCAATAAAGCTTCTGAACATTTTACGAATGTGGTTCCGGTATCTATCAAATCATCAATGACGATGATGTCTTTTCCCGATACCTCTCCGATGATGTTCATGACTTCAGCCACATTGTGGGTAGGTCTGCGTTTATCAACAACGACAAGATCTGCATCCAACACTTTGGCATATGTCCGAGCTGTTTTAATTCCCCCAACATCAGGGGATGCAATTGCCAAATTTTCAGAGCGTAATTCAAAAAGTTTTTTGACAAGTACCGTGGAACCATACAAATGATCAAGCGGTATATCAAAGAATCCTTGGATCTGCGGTGTATGCAAATCCATTGTTATGACTCGATCCGCTCCGGCTTCAGTCAATAGATTCGCAACTAACTTCGCTGTAATAGACACTCTCGGTTGATCTTTTCTGTCCTGTCTTGCATATGCAAAATATGGTATGACAGCTGTGATGCGCTTTGCAGAAGCCCGCTTGGCTGCATCAATCATGATCAATAGTTCAAGAAAATTCTCAGCCGGTGCATTTGTTGATTGAACGATGAACAGATCCTTTCCGCGGATATTCTCTTCATATTTCATCCAAATCTCGCCATCGCTGAAATTTCTGATCACTACAGGAGACAAATTTCTTCCCA
Organism: Candidatus Kapaibacterium sp.; assembly: GCA_023253875.1. Classification (GTDB taxonomy): domain Bacteria; phylum Bacteroidota; class Ignavibacteria; order Kapaibacteriales; family UBA961; genus UBA961. The sequence continues at coordinate 7,394 of JALRFC010000003.1, read as the reverse complement.
AAGAGCGGGCTATATTTTCCGCCAAGGTTACATTTGATCTGCCGGAAACAATCACCAAATCAGACATGCTAGAGGGCCGAGACCATAATAGTGACAAATACCGGACGCGAGCGTCTCGAATGAATTTGTTGGAAAAAGCCACGAACCATCAGGATCGTGGCTTTGACAAACAGAGCTGGGGCGGAAGGATTCGAACCTACGAATGGCGGCTCCAAAAACCGCTGCCTTACCGCTTGGCGACGCCCCAGTTTGCTTCGGATTAACGAAACAGATTGCAAAGATAGGGTCTTTTCGTATTTCTGACAAAGAAAAAGTCAGTAAAAAATCAACCCAGATATATTTTAACCGATTTTGATGGGGTATTGATCTTTTTCTCGTATCAAGGTGATCTCTTCTCCTTGCTCTAATGTATCATGAGAACTCAAAATGGTATTATCTCTTTTTAAAAGTGCGAAACCCTTTTTTAGCGGTGAATATGGATGTAATGCCAAACATTGAGATTCCAATGCATCAATGACTTTATGGCTTTGTTGAATATTTCTTGCCATTGAAATTGCTAATCTCATTGATAATTCATCATTTCTTTGTGAAGCATTGCGAATATGTTCGGATAATCTTCGGAATCCTGAATGTTCTTTCAGGCGTTTCATGGTATCAAGCAACCGGGAAAAATGTGATTGTATTCCACGCTTCATGGAATCATTGCTAGCCGTCAAATGAGCATGCAAATCATTGATTGTAATTGAACTGACCAATTCCGCTGCGGCAGTTGGTGTGGCGGCTCTTCGATCTGCCACAAAATCTGAGATGGTAATGTCGGTTTCATGACCTATGCCGGAAACGATGGGAATTGAGCAATCTGCTATGGCATATGCTACTTCTTCATTATTAAAAGCCCAAAGATCTTCAATTGATCCACCGCCTCTGGCAATGATGATCACTTCACAATCAGTTGCTTCAAGTTCACGGATAGCCATGACAATATCTTTTGGGGCTTGATCACCCTGAACAATCGTAGGTCTGAGAATGACTTCGGCGAGAGGATTTCTTCTTTGTAATGTTGAAAGCATATCTTGTACAGCAGCTCCGGTTTGAGAAGTTGCCATTCCAATTCGCAGAGGGAATGCAGGAATATCCCTTTTTCTAGAGTGGTCGAACAGACCCATTGCGGATAATTTCTTTTTCAATTCCTCAAATGCAAGATATAGATCGCCGGTTCCTAAAGGAATAATGCTCTGACAATCCAATTGATATCTACCTTGTGGTGGATATACGGTGATATTTCCTCTTGCGATCACTTTCATTCCATCGGTCAATGGAAATTGCAAAGGTTTACCCTTCCACATGACTGCGCTGATTTGAGCAAACTCATCTTTGAGTGAAAAGTAGCGATGACCCGAACTATGATGCTTGTAATTAGAAATCTCGCCAACCACAATGACAGAACCAATGCCATGCTCAAGCAAAGTGCGAATTTGTGAAGTGATTTCAGATACTGATAAAGAACCATCAACCTGCATGACAAATACCAAATTGTACAAATGGAATGTGAAGGGTCAATTTAGATAATTTCTCTGCATGTTTGATGCGAGTATTTCTTTATTCAATCGAATTGTCAAGTCATGCCAAGGTGTTAATTTGTATATGTCATAGGATGTGGTTGTTCATCAATGAAATAATCACCACTTTTTGCAATTTCTTTGGGTGAAACAGTGAGTTTGGATCTTTCAATACGTGTTGAATCAGCTCTCGAAGCTCAAACACTCGCCATTTCAAATACAGCCAAAAAAATGAAGGCTGATGGAATAGATGTTGTTTCTCTTTCTGTTGGTGAACCTGATTTTGAAACTCCTCAATGTGCGAAGAATGCGGCCATAAAAGCACTTTCTGAGAACTTCACACATTATACAGACTCGAATGGAATTGCTGAACTTCGCGAAGAGATAGCCAAAAAGTTTCGTGATGAAAATGGTATCGTACATGCCAAATCTTCCAATATCATTGTCTCCGGTGGTGCAAAACAATGTATCTATAATGCACTCATGGCATTATGTAATGAGGGAGATGAAGTCATCATATTAGCGCCATACTGGGTTAGTTATCCAGCAATGGCTATACTATGTGGAGCAAAACCAATTATTGTTTCAGGAGATTTTGAGAATCATTATAAAGTCAAACCGGAGCAATTGAAAGCGGCTATAACATCCAAAACGAAATGTGTGATATTGAATAGTCCATCAAATCCCACGGGTATGATGTATACCGAACAAGAGATTCGTGATTTTGCTCAAATCATTGCAGAAGCCGATTGTTATTTGCTTAGTGATGAAATTTATGAAAAGCTGACTTATAGCGAAGTCAAGCATTTTTCTCCCGGGGCAATTCCGGAACTATCCGAAAAAGTGATTACTGTTAATGGAATGTCGAAAGCTTATGCAATGACAGGATGGAGAATCGGTTATATGCATGCACCTGATCATGTATTTAAAGAGATTTCGAAAGTACAAGGTCAAAGCACTTCGCATCCGAATTCTATCGCTCAGAAGGCATCACTTGCTGCATTGCAAGAGGGAAGTAGTGATATCGAGCAAATGAGGATTGCCTTTGCTCAAAGAAAACATTTGACCTGTACTTTACTATCAGATATTCCCGGATTGAAATTTCACATTCCGGATGGTGCATTTTATGTCTTCATTTCATTTGAAGACATTACTGATGATGTGGACTTTTGCTCCTATTTACTCGAAAAACATCATGTGGCACTCGTTCCCGGAGATGCATTTGGATGTCCCGGCGCTTTACGAATTTCATTTGCCGCGAATGAGATAACGCTCAAGAAAGGTATAGAGAGATTGGCTCAGGGGTTGAAAGCATATGGACATACAGCATGATTGGATCGCATACATATTTATCTCCCCAAGCTGTTGCCCAATTGGGTTCAATTGAAGTAAAAGCGCGTTTGATTGTAGAGGGATTCATGTCGGGTATGCATAAATCTCCCTATCATGGATTCAGTGTTGAATTTGCCGAACATAGACAATATCATCCCGGAGATGATTTACGTTATCTTGATTGGAAAATTCTTGGTAAGACCAATAGGTTATATATCAAGCAATTTGAGGAAGAAACAAATCTTCGATGCACTGTTATTATTGATACGAGTGCATCAATGGGATATGCATCCAAAGGGAATATATCAAAATTTGACTATGCAGCTTGTCTTGGTGCAGCCTTTGTTTATCTCATGATGAAGCAACATGATGCTGCCGGATTGGCATTGTACAATGATTCAATTGTACAATATCTGCCTGCAAAAAAGAAGATATCTTATCTTGGTGAGATGCTTCGAATATTGGGTTCTGCAATTCCATCGAATATTACAGGAACAGCAAAAGCATTACATGAATTGGTTGAGCAATTACCAAAGCGAGGAATGATTATTATCATCAGTGATTTTTTTGATGAGATGTCTTCCATCGTACAAGCTTTGAAGCATTTCAGACATGATGGACATGAGGTATTGGCTATTCAGGTATTGGATCCACGCGAAAAGGATTTCTCATTTGGATTGGACGCGAATTTCCGTGATATCGAAACGGGTGAGGAAATGATTACTCAGCCATATCATATCAAAAAAGCATATGCAGAAGGTTTTTCACGATTCATGTCACAATTAAAACATGAATGTAGAGCTAGGGGTGTGGAATATCTTCAGGTCGATACCAATCAGCCATATGAAATTGCGCTCAGGGAATATCTCTACAAGAGGTCACATACATAAAAAAAGTCCCGCATGCGGGACTTCATTTATTTCTTTTTCAGTGCTCTCAGAATTGCATTTTTAAAATCTTCCTTGCTTCGAGCGCCGATTATCTTTTCATTGACTGATCCATCAGCATTTATGATGAATGTTGTTGGGATTGCTCCAATTCCATCATAAGCCTCTGCAACTTTGTCATTACCTATGATAATCGGATATGGTATGTTTTTTAAACGAACAAATTTGCTGACAGTATTGAAAGCCTGATCATCCCTATCCATCGAAACGCCAATCACTTGTAATTCATCTTCAGAAAATTCCTTTGATAATTCGATGATATCAGGAATTTCTTTTCTACATGGTGGACACCAAGTAGCCCAAAAGTTGAGAAATACTACTTTACCTGCACCAAATTGCAATAAGTTCACTTGTTTGGTCCCATCTTTCCAAGTGAGATCAGCAGCTTTACCCGCGCCGATTTTTGTTACTGATTCAACAGTGAATACCTTGCCCGATGTCTGTGTTTGGGCAAAAATATCTGTGCTTGTCAGACAGATCAATGCTAGAAAGGCATATGCTATGCCACGCAAATGATTCATTATGTTTCCTTGACATGTATAAGCGCCGACAATTGTTCTGTGCGAAGATCAGAGACCATGACACATAGATTTGGTCCTAATTTCCACAAAACCATTGTATTAGAAGCTCCGTTTTCTTGCTCCCAGTACCAGTCGGCTTTATTGACAATTTCCATTGCTCTGGGATTGACGCTGAGGGTTTGATTATCTACCAAGCCCTGCGGAACTTCATAGGCATAAATAATATGTTCGCCAACTTTGTAAATGAAGTGAGCAAATTTAGTGCCTTTCTCTTGTGAAACAACACCGCCGATGAGTTCGGCGTCAATTTTTGGATAATGTACAGGATATGTTACACCGTGTTCAGCAAAAAACTGTGATAACCTATCTTGATTTGAAGTCAGCATCTGTGGTTGTAGGACACCGCTTTCATATGCATGATATGAACTATATGCTTGAGTGCAAATATTATTTGTGCCGGTATGAACCACTTTCAGCATTGATGGATTCGGTATTGATTCCGTTTCAGATTGCGCACCATCGGACATATACATATATCCAGCCATACAAATGGCGAATATCGCGGGTATAGCAAATGTTGGTGAAAGCGCTGAAACGATTGGATCAAGGGCATTCCAAAATGATTCCATCAGAGATAAACTCTTGACTTGTCTCGGTGCATTATTCTGCTCCAAACTGATTCCTTGCATGATAGATGTTCGGAGATCCATTGGTGCTTGTATGTGAAGTGCTTCATGTTTGTGATGAAGCATATTTTTCATTGCCGTTTGAATGTGAAGTGCTGCGGATAACTCGGGATCTGACTCAAGACGGCTCTCAAGTTCTTGCTTGACCTTTGGATCGATATATTCGCCATCGGCCATCGCTGCAAGATACTCTTCGAGATCTTTGGATGATTTGTTCACGAGTCGTCAGAAAAAAGTGGATAATATGTTTATTCGAAGTCTTTGGTATCATATCCTCTCTGCTTAGCATAGACCAGCAATTGAGAGGCAAGCATTTTACGAGCGCGATGCAAACGGGAGCGTACCGTTCCTATTGGGCATTCAATTATTTCTGCGATTTCTTCATAAGTCATGCCTTCCAAATCGCAAAGAATGATTGTCGTTCTAAATGTTTCGGGGAGAGATTCCAATGCTATTGAGACTTCATCATCAAGCAAATTGTCAAAAATCTTTTTTTGTAAATCTGTTGATTCGGAGGAGTCGCTTCTGATAAGATCATAGAATTCTTCGATCACATCATATTCGACTATATCGGGTTCTCTCTTATCTTTTCTATATTGATTGATATAGGTATTCTTCAAAATTCTGAAGAGCCATGCTTTGCAATTTGTACCTCTTTCGAATTTATCAAAGAATCGAAAACCTTTCATAAAGGTTTCTTGTACAAGATCATGGGCATCTTCTCTATTTCTGCATAATCGTACAGCAAAGCTGTATAATGCATTCATATGTGGAAGAGCTTCGCGTTCAAAGTCCGATTGCTTGGCGGCAATTGTATTCATAGGTGCTTTTATTGTTGCCGAAGGATATAGGCCAAAGTTATCGAACTTTTGCGCTTCCACAAAGCTTTCACCTGATAATATTGTCAAGTCATTCATGGCTTGGGTCCGAATTTGGTTCATGAATCCGAATGAGAGAAGTAACTCTTCTCTCCTGTTCTCAACCGAATAGGCAGCCTGATGACCCCGTCCAAGGGATATTATTGTATCGAACTCCCATCATGGGACCTCGACCTGTCCTGGCGAGCGACATCACGGGAATGGGTGATTCTTCATGCTCCGGCCAAATCAACATGATACGTATTTCAACTTTATTCACACCAAAAGGCGTATCAATGCAATCAGCATAGTTGATTTTCTCCTGAAGTATGTATTCCGAACGTTCATTTATAGGGATCAAATCTATGTCTGAAGGTTGGGGATTCATATTCACTCCTTTCCCGGCAAATGCAAACAGAGGCTTTAGTACGAATGGTTCCAATGATGTAGGAATATCTGTTAGTTCTGATAGAAAAAGAGTTTTTGGTATCGCTTTATGTGTAATGAGAGGGAGCGATTGCTTGCTGATCAAAAAATACCAATTGGGATGGCCTGCCCATTCAATGTCTAATGCATCTCTCCAGTCGAATGGCACTTTTGCTGATTTTTCGACCAATTCATCTGCAATTGCACGATTGAATATTCTCCGAATACGAACCCACTTACCATTTCTTTGATGATACAGAGCATTGCCTTCTTGTTTAATGGACTCAATATCAGTCGTTTTCATACCAGTCAATTGTTCAATAACAGAAAAATCCGGTCTTGTTTTCTGTTGATCAGGCTTATATTCCAATAGACAGGTTTCATCTGGGTCATGCTTGCCGATAAGGGATTCCCTAAGGATTGTTGTAAAATATTGCGTATCGATGCGTCCGGGAAAACCGGAATATTGTTTTAAACCATATACATTGCATACACTTTCAATATATCGTAATTGATAGCCAAATAATGATGGAAAACCCTGTAATTCAACTACTTTTGGCTGATATTCGCCATTTGTATCTTGCGTGATTGCGAAGTCAATGACACTGAAAAGTGGCTTCTGTGTTTGATTGGGAACATTGAAAGCATCCGGGATTGCTTGTGTTGAATATGAAATATGATGTGGGTCTATACAAGCTTTTATGATATCCACAGCTGATTGTTCCAATTTCAATTGCATGTCTTTTCCTATGAAAATCGGCATTTCCGCCACGCGAAATTCTATGGGAATGCCACATGCTCTATTGAGTTCGGTAAGAAATTCAGCATGTTTTACATCACTGTACAGTTCATTTTTGAAATAGGATTGCATCGTTGCATTCATGATATAGCTCCATCTATGTGATTCAACTTAGCGATTCCATGTGATTTTTCGATTCACGAAGACTTCCCATGCATTTCGTAGATTTGCACAATATGAGGCACTTGACATGATACTTGGAATTGGTACTGATATCGTTGATATAGCAAGAATTGAATCTGCCATGAATCAATATGGCGAAGCTTT
>JALRFC010000039.1 GCA_023253875.1 Candidatus Kapaibacterium sp. | reverse complement strand
GTCCGGCCTTTTCAGCCGAAGGTGATGATGAGATCGAAAAACCGGGTTCACTGAATCGTGGTGCACGATATTGGAATGAAGCCATCAAACCGGAAATGAATATTGCAAATACACTTGGCATCGATGAAAAGTCTGCATCCGAATTATATAAGCAGGGTTTTTGCCTTGCTCATGTCAATTCAATGGATGGCATCATGCGTGGCACATCTGCTGTTGTATTGGCAAAACCCGGCACCGCAAATGAAGTCATTGTCAAGCCGGATATCGCTCAGTGGATGTCTTTTAGAAAAGGTAATTCACGCAATGCATATCCTTCTGCAATGATGGGTAGCATCGCATTGATTAGACAGGCATTATTAGATGGGCAATGGTATGCAGAGGCTCAATCCTCATTTGCAAAAAACCCAAAGATTCAAGCACCGGAAACCAATTTTTCCCTTGAAGCAATTGCCGGAATTTTCTCAAGAAAAACACCAATCATTTTCGAAACGAATAATGAACATTCTGTTCTTCGTGCATCTAAGATTGCCAAAGAGTTTGGTCTTTCCATGATTTATGAAGGCAGTGGCTATGAATATCGCAGACTATCACAAATTGCATCATTAAAGTCAAAGATGATCATTCCGATTGCATTTCCGGGCGCACCCAATGTACAATCATTGAGAAATGCATCCGGTGTCTCACTTGCTGAACTGAAAGCATGGGATGCAGCACCATCCAACCCTGCAATGTTAGATTCCGCAGGTGTCAAATTCGCGCTGACGATGCATGGCTTGAAAGACAAGTCCGATTTTCTCAAGAATCTTCGCAAAGCAATTCGCTATGGTTTAAAAGAAGAAACAGCTCTTGCCGCACTCACCACTATTCCTGCAGAATTGTGGGGTATAGATGATTTGGCAGGAACAATCAAATCAGGCGCTTTTGCAAATCTTATCATTTCAGATGGAAATCTGTTTGAATCCGGATCCATAGTATCTGTATTCGTTGCTGGGGAAGAACATGTCATTCAACAAAAACCGGAATATGATCTGAGAGGACATTGGAGATTCACCGCCGAATCACTTCCCAAGATGCAATGGAATATTGATGGTAAAATTGATACTCCCAATGCTACATTCATGAAGGATTCCACTAAAATATCCTGTAAAATCACGCAATCAGGTAAGCAAGTACATTTCACATTCACCGGCGATTCACTTGGTGCATTGGGAATGATTCGTGCAACCGGCTTCATGGATTCATTGAATGCAAGAGGTACTGCATTATTACCTACCGGACGTGAAATTGCTTGGACTGCTATTCGTGATAGCGGTCATATTGAAAAAAGCAATGCCGAGAAATCAGGTTCTCTATCCAAGACATATCCGATTCTCTTTCCTGATGGTCCATTCGGACTTGAAAGCAAACCGACCCAAAGAACAGTACTCTTCAAAAATGCGACTGTTTGGACATCCGCAAAAGAAGGAATTTTAAAAGGTGTTGATGTATTGATTTCCGGAGGCAAAATCACTGCAATTGCTAAAGATTTACAACAGAAAGCAGATACAGTCATTGATGCAACCGGCAAACATTTGGCTCCTGGTATCATTGATGAACATTCTCATATTGCAATTGAAGCCGGAGTCAATGAAGGTACACATGCAGTAACCGCCGAGGTGCGCATTGGCGATGTATTACAACCCGATGACATTAATATCTATCGACAACTTGCCGGCGGTGTAACTGCAAGCCATTTGCTTCATGGATCAGCCAATCCAATAGGTGGACAATTACAACTCATCAAACTTCGTTGGGGTGATGATGCAGATGGATTGAAAATGGACTTTCCCGGTACTATCAAGTTTGCACTCGGCGAAAATGTCAAGCAGGCAAATTGGGGAGATAGATTTACATCGCGCTATCCTCAAACAAGAATGGGTGTTGAGGAAATCATGCGCGATGGATTTCGTGCCGCACTTGAATATGAAAAAGCATGGAAAGAAGCAGGTACCGCAGGAAAATTACCTCCAAGAAAAGATATTCAGCTAGAAACATTGCTAGAGATTATTCGTGGAAAAAGACAAATACATTGTCATTCCTATGTGCAAAGCGAAATCCTCATGCTCATCAGACTTGCGGAAGAATTTGGTTTCAAGATCAATACATTCACGCATATTCTGGAAGGTTATAAGTTGGCAAAAGAAATGAAGGTGCATGGAGTTGGCGCTTCAAGCTTTGCTGATTGGTGGGCATATAAATTTGAAGTATATGATGCAATTCCGGAAAATCCTGCCATACTCCATGAAGAAGGCGTTACTGTTGCTATCAATAGCGATGATGCCGAAATGGCTCGAAGACTCAATCAGGAAGCTGGTAAGTCTGTAAAATATGGACCGGTCTCCGAAGAAGAAGCAATGAAGTTTGTGACTATCAATCCTGCCAAACTCCTTAAAGTTGATGACCGCATTGGATCAATTGAAATTGGGAAAGACGCAGACATCGTAGTATGGTCAGGAAATCCTTTGTCCAATTTCTCCAAAGTTGAACAAACATATGTGGATGGTAGAAAGTATTTTGATAGAAAATCAGATGAACTGCTTCGTAAGAGAGATGCAGGAATTCGTGCAACTCTTGAGCAGAAAGCCATGAATAGCGATGAAAAGAGCGAGGGCGGGAAAGGTCGTTTCGCCGGTCATAAACATCTCTATGATTGCGAAGATGTATTTGATGATATGGCAGGATTCGAAGAGGAATAATACGCGTATTACAGTAGATTTTGAAGAGCCGTCTAATATGGGCGGCTTTTTTATTTTTGAGTGATCTATCAGGGGAAGACATGACATTCACATATTCACACATACCTACGCTTTTCATCATATCATACATGCTCTTTGGAATCGCATTGAATAGCATACTTGATATTTATGTGGATGCACTGTATTTGATAGTGATTTCACTGATCATGCTATTACTCTCTCGCTTTGCTTCGTTTGGAAAATTTCTATCTGCAGTATTTCTTGGAATGTGCATTCACACGGAGTCTGAATCCATGAAGACAATGTCATCACATGGTAAAGCCCTGCATATGAAATCCATTGTTAATGGCATAGTAAAGGAAGTCTCACATAAAGATCATTCTACTCAGTGTGTATTGGAGGGAAATATTGACACTCCGCAATGGTCGCGCATAGAACATTGCAGAATATTATTGAGAATATATAATTCCAAAATCCCACTCTCAGAAGGAATGTATATACAAGCACGAGGAATTGCATCAAATCCTGTTGGATCAACATTGCAAGGAGAATTCAATCAAGCCAGATATGTACAAAGTAATAATGTACAATTTCTCTTGACCTCAAAAGACATTTCCATCATCCGTCATGCGAATATATTTCACGCTACTGTACATAAATTCCGAGAATGGATTGAACATACAATCAGCACACTTTTCCCAATTTCAACAGCACCGATAGTTAGTGGAATCGTATTAGGTGAGACTTCGCATATTTCACCTGAACTCCGCAATGCATTTGCATCACTTGGCACTGCCCATATATTATCAGTAAGTGGATTTCATGCGGGGATCATTGCATTGATGATACTGTTTTTACTTTCATGGATTCGATGGCTGTTCATGAGAAATCTACTATTGACAATATCATTACTTGCATTCTTGGAATTGGTTCATTGGGATCCACCTGCTATGCGTGCATGCATGATGACAGCACTTGCATATATGCTTTATACGCTTCAACGAAAACCGCATCCATTACATGTACTATTGACAATTGGTGGCTTAATGATATGCTTCGATCCAGCAATGCTTTCTTCGATTGGTTTTCAATTGTCCATGATTGGTATGATTGGATTGATTCTCCTTCCACAATATGTTCATCCATTACATGAAGCAGTCTTCCCAATATCAATTGCTCATGCACTATCGAGTTCCATGTCGGCAATATTGGCATTATTACCCATCACAGCCTGGTATTTTGGGATGATATCGCTTATAGCTCCACTTTCAAATATGATATTCATCCCAATATTCACTATTGCATTATGCTGGATTATCATAGCATTATTATGCTTTCCATTCAGTACCATTATTGCAAAGCTATTTGCACTTGCAGCTCATCAATTCTTGAGTATTGCCGAAGAACTTCATATAACCATTGCAACTAGTGAATGGATAGCATATAGGGGAGAATTTGCACTTTGGACATCTTGCTTCATCTGTTGTGCAATCTTGATTGTATATCGATCTCGATCAATCAAGCAATTCCTTATCACATCCTTTAGCTCTGGAATACTATTGATAGGCATACATGATGCGCAGATTGCATTGTCATCAGAACCATTGATTTCAATGGACTATCATGCAAGAAGTGATATCATTATGGGAAATATCGGTGAGAATATTCTATTCTTGGATAGAGATAGATGGAGATTCACATGGAATGATAAAGCACTGATCAAGTATATACTTCACAAGCATAAAAGAGCAACGATTATCTATTCCGGTAAGTCATCGAAAAAGATTGCAAAGTCCATACATCAGTTGGATTCAACTTTACATGTGAAAGAATGCGATCGCTCTTCCTTGATACTATGCATGAACATCATCAAGCAATCAATTGCATCAACCGAAGAGTTCAGGAAACAGAATTTCCTCAATCATTTCGCACCAAATGTGACCAATCATAATATGTGATTCTTGTATTCTGGCTGTCACAGAACTCGGAACCACGACTGCATCATCACTCTCATTAAGGAGGAAGCCGCCATTGCCACCCAAAAGACCAATGACGAAAACACCTTGTTTCTTCGCCTGTACCATGGCACGTTTCACATTTTCCGAATTACCAGATGTAGAAATGCCGATGAGTACATCACCCGTGCGACCATATGCTTCAATGCAGCGAGCGAATACATTCTCAAAACCAATATCATTTCCACCGGCAGTCATAATGGAGGGATCTACTGTTAAAGCAATTGCAGGAATGGCAGCTCTGTTTACAGAACTTCTCAATCTCACAACCAATTCAGCCGCGAGATGTTGGCTATCAGCGGCACTCCCGCCATTTCCACAGAACATGACTTTTCCACCTGATTTCAATTTTTCAGCCAATACAATCCCAATTCGTTCAATTGCCTCTGACTGTGTAGAAATCAGGGCTTGTTTGGTAGAAATTGATGCTTCAACAGTTGTACGTATCAAAGAGGAATATGACATAACGATTGGCCTTTGGACAGTGAAATACGGAACCATTACTTCAAAAATACGATTTACCCGATTGCTAACTTGGACATCCACCATGCATTCGCTATCATTGTGGACAAATTGTTGACAATTTTCCATGAATTCAGGTCATCAGATTTAGTATATTTTCTCTCCGTTCATGGTATTTGCCTTCTCACCCAATATACCTTGGGCATTATCAGACAATAACTCGAATTGAATCATTATGCTTGTATCAACCGTTACCGTCAAAAACAGAGCCGGTCTTCATACTAGACCTGCCGCTTCACTTGTCAAGCTTGCGGCAAAATACAAATCCGAAATCTTTCTGAACAGAGATGGATTTTCCATAAATGCAAAAAGCATCATTGGCGTGATGACTTTAGCGGCTGAACTTGGCTGTAAATTGGAAGTCACCGTTGATGGTCCGGATGAGCAAGCGGCAATGGATGACATCACATTGTTTTTTAGTTCAGGTTTTGGCGAACTTTAAGATTTTCACTTTCATTATTCATCACCAGCATTCTCATGAAATTTTCAATCTCACTCGGTGATTTTCAAAAAGCCATGCAGCGCGTACTGCCTGCTATCCCACCTCGTTCAACGCTCCCTGTTTTGGAACATGTGCATTGCACCGCTTCCAAGTCCGGATTGGATTTGATTGCTTCAGATCAGGAGATGACCATTTCAACGCATGTGCCATGCATGGTTGAAGAGCAAGGCACTGTCCTGATTCCGGCAAGAAAATTACATGACTTATTACGCTCTCTTGGTCAAGAAGGAGCATTATTGATTGATATCAATGCCAATCTCGACATCACATTCAAAACGAGTGGCGGTTCCTTCACCATGAAGGGAATGGATAGTGCGGATTATCCTCAACAGCCTGTTTTTCCAGAAGGTGAGCATGCCTTACTTTCCGCTGCTGATGCGATGAAGATAGCAAATAGAACAATGTTTGCTGTTTCCGATGATGAATATCGTCCTGCCATGACGGGAGTTCTATTCCAATTCCGAGGCAATCATGTTGTCGGAGTTTCCACTGACAGTTATCGACTTGCTCGTGTGATTGTTCGTGGAGAACATTTTCCCGATGATCTTGATGTTATCATTCCTTCTAGAGCCATGGATGTATTGCGTAAAGTGGATTCAAATGTCGATATGTCCGTTACTCGCACCCATGCACGTTTTGCAATGTCTGATACAACTGTCATAACTCGCATCATTGATGAACGTTTCCCGCCCTATGAGAATGTGATTCCGGTTGACAATGACAAAATTGCCATCGTCAATCAAAAGGATTTAGCAGGCGTGATCAAACGCGTGGCATTATTCACAAGTAGTACTAGTCGTCAAATTAAGATCACACTCACTCCAAATAGAGTGCATGTGCATGGAGAGGATGATGAAACCGGCAGCAATGCTGATGAATCTACAGCATGTGAGTTCTCTGGTTCAGATGCATTTGAAATTGGATTCAATCACAGATATTTAGAAGAAGCACTTCAGCAATTATCAGGTGATGAGTCAGGTATGGTTCGTTTATCATTTTCTTCCCCAAATCGAGCAGTCTTGATTGAGCCTACAAGTGAGAATAGTGATATTTTGATTCTTGTCATGCCCGTCCGCTTGAGCTAATCTGATTCTGAAAAATAAAGGTAAGCCCCCAAGAGTATAAGACTCATTGGGGGCTTTGTATTATTCAGCAGGGAATTCCATTTCAATTGTTCGGCCTCTCTCATCCTTCCCTTTTTCTTTTTCGATCACAGCTTTTACCGCAGGTTTTACTGATAAGTCATTCAAATCATGCTTTGCCAGTATTCTTGCAAGCAATACAATTCGAGATTCCAATGGGATCAATGAATTGAGTACGATATAGCGATCATCATTCACGCGACAATCCCCGCCACGAAAATTTCCCTTCTCTCTGCGAACAGAGTAATTCAGATCATGCGCCAATGTGAGCATGTCATCGAGTATGCTTTGTAATTTCACGGTTTTTCAATGATAATTCATTGTACATGTTCCACATTCTCTTGTGTATTCAGCGGCTGCCACGCCAAAAAGAGAAGTGCGGTGATATAGGAGAGTAGGGAGAGGAAACCAATTGCCGTCATCCATGGATGGAAGCGCTGTTTAAACAATATGAGTAAACCATCATCCTTGAGCAAATTTACAAAATCAATCGCATTTACTCGGAAAATCAATTGAAGATCGAGCCATGCCTGATACAATTCATAGGGTGTGAAAGCAAAAAACAATAAAGCAGCCATGAAAAGCCATCCTCTTCGCTTGATATTCCCTTTCATAGTAAGCAAGAGAATCAATGCACAGAGAAAACTCAAAACATAACCGGCTATTGTATAATATGCCGTAATTCCCATCAATCGAAGAGAATAGTTAATTTGTTCCTCATTCAAGAATGGTTTGATATCCAAAGTGCCCGGAATAAAGAGATCGAATCCAATAGAAGTTCGAATCAATCCACCGCCAAACCAAAGAGTGACGAAGAACAATAAACAAGCGAATAGCGATTTTTGCAATGTTGACATCTTCATGAAGCAAAAATATGTCTTTACATTACCCGATGTGTCAGTTTTTTTCCACACTCTCAAAAAAAGTTTATGTGCAAAAATCGCCATGTTATTTTTTCATGCAATCCTTTTAATTCATTGACATTCAATTAATTACAAGATATTTCAACTATTTTGATTACTCTACCCAAATTATACCTGAAAATGATGCAAGTTCTTGATTTACTTGGCTATGTGAGAGAAATTCCTTTAGTTGCAAACTCTTGGTTTACATTTATTCTTTGTAAACTGAAAGACTGCTTCTTCGTTGAAGCAGAACGTTCTTTGAAAATAGGAATATTCATTTGCATCATTTTAGGCACTGTGTCTCTCACATCTTGCGGAGATACAGATACAAAAAAAGATGCGACATTCACCTATAATGAACCACAGGGTTTAACAACTCTTGACCCCGCAATGGCCGGAATATCCGGACCCATTCATATTGGAGGTCATATCTTTGAGACTTTGGTGAAATTGGATTCCAATGGAGCGATTATTCCGGGACTTTCAAAGTCTTGGACTGTTGATGAAACAGGTTTGATTTGGACATTTTCACTTCGTACGGATATTTCATTTCACAAAGACTCATGCTTTAAAGCTCCCTCATTCACGAGGAAATTCAAGGCAGAAGATGTGAAATTCAGTTTTGAAAGGATTTGCGATGCCCGAACAAAGACCACGGGTTTTTGGATTTTTCGTGACCGATTTTCTGGTGCTGAAGAATTTCATGAGTCCACCAAACTTGGAGAGGGCAATCGGCATATTGAAGGGATAAGAGTTATTAATGACAGCACGGTGTCACTGGTTTTGAATAAGCCTTTTGCACCATTGCTTTCCTTATTGACAATGCCATATTGCAGAATCGTTCCCAAAGAAGCGATTCAAATGTATGGCGAATCATTTGGAATTCACCCGATAGGAACAGGCCCATTTGCATTTCACATATGGGAACAAGATAGATTCATTCAACTCAAGCGCAATCCTTTGTATCATGAGTTTGATGCTTCAGGTCAGAGATTACCCTATCTGAATACTGTCATTGTTCAATTCATCAAGGACACAAAGACAGAATTTTTGGAATATGACAATGGGAATCTCGATATGATTCTCTCCATAGATCCAATCTTTCTTCCAAAAGTCTTGAAGAATGACAAACTCACTGCATCGTATGCAGACCACACACTTCTTCGAGAAGAGGCACAAGACATCGTTTACTGCGGAATTATGCTTGACGGATCAGCAAATGCTGAAACTTCACGCTTGCCCCTTTGGAAATCAAAAGCTATCAGACAAGCTCTGAATTATGCAATTGACCGAAAAGCACTTTGTAAATATGTCCTAAAAGGG
The DNA here is from genome assembly GCA_023253875.1 of Candidatus Kapaibacterium sp. Taxonomy (GTDB): domain Bacteria; phylum Bacteroidota; class Ignavibacteria; order Kapaibacteriales; family UBA961; genus UBA961. Next base: position 1,391 of record JALRFC010000039.1, on the reverse strand, counting down.
AAAGGCGTTCCTGCCGAGCATGGACCATTATCCCCGACTATGCCGGGATTCTCTAATGAAGTCAAAGGGTATACATATGATCCGGTCAAAGCAAAAGCATTATTGATGGAAGCAGGTTATCCGGGCGGACAAGGTTTGCCTGAGATACTACTTCAATCCGGAAATAATGCGACAACAGTGCAAGTGGTTGAGGCATTGCAACAACAATGGCTCAAGTTCGGCATCAAAGTCGCTTTGAGACAGGTCAATTTTCCTGAGCATTCATCAATGATGCATTCAGGAAAACTTGGATTCTGGCGTGGGAATTGGATCGCGGACTATCCCGATCCGGAGAATGTACTCGCACTTTTTTACTCAAAAATGGCCTCGCCCAAAGGCCTGAATGACACAAGATTTTCACATCGAAGTGTTGATTCCTTATATGAATTGGCTCTGTGGCCCGGAGTTACATCTGAGCTACGATTCAAAGCATATAATGAAATGGAGCGCATCATCATTGAGCAAGCTCCTTGGGTGTTTTTATATTACACAGTTAACTATCGATTAGCACAAACTTCCGTTATCGGTCTCCGCCCGGGAGTCTTTGGAACAATATCGCTCGAAAGAGTACGTTTCAGAGAACGCTAATTAAGCTTCCGCTATCGGCTCAACAGACGCGCCGCCCGGAAGAACGTCGACTCCTTCTCACAGGATCGGCACCATACTACCAGACAAGGTATTTTTATCAATTACAGAGGTGATTATGCGTAAGTCCATACCCCTCGTACCTTTCTGGCTCAGCTTGGTTCTCTTCGTGATTGCTTTAGCTTTGCCAACCAATAGCTCATATGCTGCCCGAAAAAAATCGGACAAGCGAAAGGTAACGAAACGAGTAGCTTCTAAGAAAAAGAAATCAAAGAAGCGTTATCAAATCGTACATGTTTCAAAAACAAAATGTGATAAAGTTGCAGGCAAGAGACTTGCTTTCGACTATCTCAACAATAATGATGATTTGTCAAGACTGGCCGGTTTACAATCGGAATCCGACCTAACCCCGACAACGGACATCGCCACGAATACTGGCTCTATTGCCGAGGCTCTCTCAGAACAACAGTCCAATACAAATCACATTGATCAAGGTGAATTAACCGCATCAGATGCCGTCTCCGGCGACATGCTTTCTCAAGGCGAGGATTTAACAGAACTTGAAGAAGAAGATGATGTGGTTGTTGACATGGATGCATTCCGTTCATTATGGCTTTCTTATATCGATAATGACCCGAATGATCCTTCCTCTAATGAAACCACTGATGGTGGAATCGCTAGAAAAGCCATTATGGATGAAATCATGAACTGGGTGGGAACCACATATGTATATGGTGGCACTTCTAAATCAGGAATTGATTGTTCAG
>JALRFC010000399.1 GCA_023253875.1 Candidatus Kapaibacterium sp. | reverse complement strand
TTCATCAATGAGGGCTTTATTTGGTGGAAATTTACCATCCAATACCCAAGGAATGAAAACCGTATTCCACTCCAAACCTTTCGAAGAATGTATCGTCGAAATCGTGAAAAACTCATCTTCATTGAATTCCTCACCCGCCTCTGCCGATTCCGTGGGTGGTTCGAGTGCCATTTCAGAAAGCATGGTTGCGATATCGGTATAGCGCTCAGCGATTGCGGAAAATGTTTCAATATCTTTCCATCGCTTTGCACTATCATCATGCTTTTTTCGGAGAATCGGACGATAAAATTCACCCGCCAAAAATAATTTCTCATTCATGCTCAGCGATGGATCTTGCATATTTCTCAAGAGCGCGATCAATCGAAGAATTTCATCTTTCCCGCGTTTTATCTCTTGCCAACCTTCATCATTCATGAGATTGAGTCTGCCAAAGGAAATCTCATCTGTTATCATGGATGCCGTGCCGGGTCCGACGCCTTCAAGTAGCAAAAGCAAACGATGCCAAGCAAGAATATCAGTCGGATTATTCGCAATGCGAAAAAATGCAAGCATGTCTTTCACATGTGCTGTTTCTATGAATTTGAATCCACCAAATTTTCTGAATGGTATTTGCGCTTTGGCGAGTTCGATTTCAAGATCGAATGACATATATCCGGAGCGAACCAAAGCAGCCATCGCATTGAGAGAAATCCCTTCCTCTCGCAGTTCCAAAATCTGCTGTACGATAAATGCTGATTGCTCTTGCTCATTTTTTGTAGAAATGATCATCGGCTTTTCTTCGGAAATCAAAGAGCTGAACAATTCTTTTTTATATCCGAAAGATGCCGATTGGAGAACATGATTTGCACAGTCGAGAATGGGTTGGACAGATCTGTAATTTTGCTCGATGGCATAGAGCGCGCAATCTTTAAATAGGGAAGGGAATTCCAAGATATTCGCATGATTAGCGCCACGAAAGCTATAAATACTCTGTGCATCATCACCGACTGCCATCACATTAGCTTGAGAACCGGCAAGTGCTTTCACGATGCGATGTTGGAGACTATTCGTATCCTGATATTCATCAATCATAATGTATTTCAGAGATTTTAAATCCCCTTGACCAGATCTACCCTTAAATTCAGTCATACCATCATTAACGGTTATTGTGG
>JALRFC010000398.1 GCA_023253875.1 Candidatus Kapaibacterium sp. | reverse complement strand
TACACATCACCTTTATTGAGTACGATTGGTGTGGGATTTCTTCCACCAAAGAGCATAGGTGCAGTGGGTGCAATTGTGATGCGTGTATTATCCTCAACAGCCACAATCGCACATTGAGAAGGAGTGCTTCCAATGGATAAGCGACCCGTTCTGTCATCTATGATATTGTCCGATGGATAGGACATCACATAATAATCTCTTTCAAGGGCAGGTCTTGGCAAAACCAAAAATGCATCACTGGTTGTCCAAGCTTGATTCAAAGCATACACCATTACATCATTGTCTGTTTCTACATTAAAAGACTGCGCTGCAATCTTTTCGGTTTGACCACCATCCGGCAATAATTCATTGCTATTATTTACACCAACCAATTCAAATCCATCCCACATCACGCTGAATGAATAGATTTGTGCCGGATTAGAAATTGTGAAATTGCGTATATATTGTCTATTGAATATATCTCGATAGGTGATTTTCCCTGTTGTTGGAACCTCAGCGGCAATGAAGATGTACAGAGAGTCCGAGCGTCGTTCTAGATCCGCCGGAGATCCGGGAATGGATCCAACTCCACGATGGATATTCGGAATGAATGTCAGCCAAAATTCTTTTCCCTTACTGCTTCCACCACCTTGTGCTCGCATTGGAATAATGTCCAATACGCATATTATGGAAATCAATATGAAGAGAATTCGATGCATGAAGCGAAATCCAAAATGGAAAAAGTGGGCTTAGTGACGAGAAAGGCATGACAATTGTGTGAAATTTACCCAATCTCGATTAACTTGACATCAATGAATAACACCATTTTTATAGTATTGTTCCAATTGTTTCTTCTGCTCGGCTCCATTCAGGCCCAACAAGGTCTAATGATGGATTCCATTGTGGTGGAAAGAGAGAAACAATCACTTTCAACCTTCAATCGCTTCAGACTCGATTTCATCGGCAATTTACGCGATGCAGAGTATATGACCATATCTGGTTTGCAAGTCGGTGAGGAAACTGATTCTTGGTCTTTGGATAAAGCAGAACAAGCATTGAGAAGATCGGGTGTATTTCAATCAGTGAGAATAGAAATTGATACTATTGATAGTAGACATTGCACCCCATATATCGTTGTTCGCGAGGAATTGCCTAGTTATGGTCCGGGACTTTTAGTCAATAAT
>JALRFC010000397.1 GCA_023253875.1 Candidatus Kapaibacterium sp. | reverse complement strand
AAGAAGCATGGTTTGCCAATGCAACATTTGTTGAACAATTGTCTCGAATAGCATTAATTATTGAAGCTCATTTCATCCATTTTTCAACGGATTATGTTTTTGATGGAAAAAAAGGACCATATGTAGAATCCGATCAGCCAAGGCCGATTTCTTATTATGGAAAGTCCAAATTGGCGGGTGAAAATGCTGTCATACATTCTCATGCTTTTAATACGGTGATCAGAACAAATGTTGTTTATGGCTTTACCAATTCCGATCAACAAGATTTTGTGAAATGGGTATTAAACAATGCGGATGCTTCGAAGCAAATGACCATTGTTGATGATCAATATTCAAATCCAACATTGACGGATGATTTGGCATTGGCAGTCAAGAGAATCATTGAAAAAAAGCGAAGTGGTATTTATCATATTGGTGGAAATACCCAATGCAGTAGGCTCGAATTCGCCATGGAGATTGCAAAGATCTTTCATTTGGATACATCATTGTTCCTTCCGATCAAAACCAAAGCATTGAATCAACCTGCAGAAAGACCATTAATGAGTGGTTTGATCAATCTCAAGGCGCATACAGATTTAGGAATTTCTTTCAGTACGATCACTGAAGGATTGGTTCGTTTACGACATCAATTGCATGTACACAATCAAGAGTAAATTATGAACATAATGATTTGTGGTTCAGGAACGATGGGAAGAGGTATTGCACTCATTTCCATTTTATCAGGTCATAGAGCGATACTCTTTGATCATAATCAAGAAGCATTGCAACAAGCACAAATATTCATCGAAGCACAATTGAAAAAATCTTTGGATAAAGGGACAATACAACGTTCAACATATGAGGAATATTCTACGAAGTGTTCATACTCAAATGATATATCAGAGTATGTATCAAGTGCAGATATTATTATAGAAGCAATCATAGAATCTCTTGAGATAAAGGAGCAGTTATTTTCATCAATTGAGCAATCAGGATTAAGAAATGATGCAATATTGGCAACAAATACTTCTTCATTGTCAGTAAATGTACTTTCCAAAAACAGAAAATATCCTCATCATTTCATTGGATTACATTTTTTCAATCCTGCACATCTCATGAAATTGGTGGAAATCATTAAAACACCAATCACAAATGAACAAGTACTTCAAACTGCATTGGAATTCTGTACATCAAT
>JALRFC010000396.1 GCA_023253875.1 Candidatus Kapaibacterium sp. | reverse complement strand
ATCAGTTTTTGCAATAGACATTCCTGCTAATTCTGCCTTCTCATATAATCTTGTGTCATCTCCATAAGCAATATCATCAAATCCATGTAATTCTTGTATGGCAGAACGTGAAAAGACAAATGTTCCTCCAATAATGCAGTCACTGAGATGAATCATGGAATTTGGATTATGCATGTCAGGTACATATGGATCACCTATAATTTTAGTCCCACCATGCAGTAGATTCAGATGTGGATACTCTTCCAACATTGCTTTTCTTATCAAAAGATGATCAGATGTATATTCATCATCGGAGTCAAGAAATGTGATAAATAATCCCGATGACGCAAGAATACCGGCATTTTTCGTCAAGGCTTGACCTCTATGTGAATGCTTGAGATAGCGGAATCTATCATCTTTTTTGAGCCACATATCAACTATCGTATCGGTTTCATCAGTAGAGCCATCATTGACAATGATACATTCCCAATCTGTAAACTCTTGATTTTGCAGAGATTGCAGAGCTCTTTCGAGTATATAAGCACGATTATGAGTTGTCACAATCACAGAAAAGAATGGAATATGTTTGTTTTTGACAGCAATCATGGAACTTTTGGGGTATTTACAGTTTTTACGACCATGTGTAAATTCGTAATTTTGCATCGAATTCAATTACACTCTGCCATTTTACATTTATCAAGGTTTTTTACATGGCTTTCCAACCAGTTGATTACTATAACATTTATGACCAATTATCTGATGAAGAGAAGATGGTCAGAGAATCAGTTGCTGATTTTGTTGACAATGAGGTCCTCCCGGTCATCGAGAAACATTATCAAGCAGGTACATTTCCTATGGATTTGGTAGGCAAAATGGCTGATCTTGGTCTTTTTGGGATAACTCTTCCCCAAGAATATGGCTGTGCAGGTGCAAATTATATCAGTTATGGATTGGCAATGCAAGAGCTTGAAAGAGGTGATTCTGGAGTACGTTCTTTTGCTTCTGTACAAAGCTCACTTGTCATGTATCCCATCTATACGTATGGTTCAGAAGAGATCAGAAAAAAATGGCTTCCAAAACTCGCATCCGGTACAGCAATTGGATGTTTTGGCTTAACAGAGCCTGATTTTGGATCAAATCCTTCAGGAATGATTACTAATGCCAAAGATATTGACGGTGGATACTTGCTCAATGGAGCAAAAATG
>JALRFC010000395.1 GCA_023253875.1 Candidatus Kapaibacterium sp. | reverse complement strand
CACATGTGGTCCAATGGATTGGAATGATTCACCAAATTATACAGAAGACGATGTCCGTGAGGCGGCAAGAGCATTAAGTGGTTGGACTATATCCGGGAGTACACATGCAAATGCAAGTGCTCGACCATATTATCTTGGGACCAAAGGTAATTTCGTTTCTTTCAGATGGGATGCAGGTAAGAAAACATTTCTGAATGAAACCGGTAATTGGAAAGCACCCGACATCATCAATATCTTGTTTCAAAAAAGAAGCGTGCAGATCGCCAGATTCATTTGTGAAAAACTCTATCGTGCTTTCGTGTATGATATTCCCGATCGAAATATCATTGATCAAATGGCTTCGATATTCATGAAAGATTGGCAGATTCAACCGGTCTTGAAGACTTTACTTTCCAGCGCACATTTCTTCGATAATGAAAATATCGGTGCCATGTATAAGAGTCCTTCGACCTTTCTGATAGGTGCAATTCGCTCTATGGGAATTAGTCAGGTACCCGATTTCAGATTCCCTGTTTCTTCTGTCGCAAATCGCGATCTATCTAATCGTCTTGGTAGCTTGGGCGAGATTCTATTCAATCCTCCGAATGTGAAAGGTTGGCCCGGTGGAAGGACATGGGTTAGTACATCCACTGTGTCTCTCAGGCAGAAATTCATGCTCGATGTGATTGATGGTAAAATCATGCTCAGAGATAATGGCAAGCAAACTCGCTTTTATATCTTCAGTGCACTTGATTTTGCAAAATCATTTCCCGAGATAGTCGATGCCGAACAATTATGCATGGACTTATCTATGTTCATGCTTAATCGCAAACCTACCGAAGCTGAATTCTCCAATTATCTAGAAGCGATGCTCATGGGAGCAAAAACCTATGAATGGAATTTATTGGATCCAATGTTCAAAGGCGAAGAACGCATTAAGAATCTTCTTCGCATGCTAGTCATTCAACCCATGCATGAATTGCATTGATTTATTAGTGAGATGACCATGAAACGTAGAACTTTCATACAACAACTTGCAGCCACGGGAATGATTCTCCCGCTTTCGATGGGTTTCCCGAGACTCCGTGCTTTTGCTCAAGCGCCTCCGGGGTCGGAATTCATGAAATTGGCAGGAGTTAATAGTGATGCAATTACCATACTCATTCGTTTGGCCGGGGGAAATGATGGACTCAATACTGTTATTCC
>JALRFC010000394.1 GCA_023253875.1 Candidatus Kapaibacterium sp. | reverse complement strand
GACTTGCAATACAATTTCGATGGTGGATTGCTGCATTTTGGATTCATCATAAGCCGGCCAAACAGCTTTCGTGATTGAATTCTCATGACCAAGAATCTGCCATAATTCTTCCGCTATATGTGGTGCGAATGGAGCAAGTATGCGAATGAAAGCACTCATGGATTCATGTGAGCGAATCTCTGATGTGGTATATTCATTCACCAAAATCATCATTTGTGAGATTGCGGTATTGAAACTCAAAGACTCAATATCATCACCAACTTTTTTGATTGTTGTATGCAATGCAAATTCCAATTCGGGTGAATCAGTATGTCCTTGTTTCACTGCATCTAATAATTGACCTTCATCATCTGCAATTAAACGCCATGCGCGATTTAAAAAGCGGTTCACGCCTTCGACACCTTTGGATGACCAAGGTTTTGCGGCTTCGAGCGGGCCCATGAACATTTCAAATAATCGAAGTGAATCTGCTCCAAATTGTTTAACAATATCATCAGGATTGACAACATTGCCGAGAGATTTCGACATCTTTCTTCCATCTTCGCCGAGAATCAAACCTTGATGGAATAATTTCGCAAAAGGTTCTTTTGTGGAAACAAGTTCATGATCGAATAACACTTTATGCCAAAAGCGTGCATACAGCAAATGGAGTACGGCATGTTCGGCGCCACCTACATATAAATCTATCGCTCCGGAATCAGGGATATTTCCGGACCAATACTGTTCTTTATTTCTATCGCAGAATGTATCCTGATTCATTGGATCCATATAGCGCAAATAATACCAGCAAGAACCAGCCCATTGAGGCATGGTATTCGTTTCCAGCCTACCAATTTTATTCATTTTCGGATCATGCCATTTGATCCATGTATCAACAGTTGCAAGTGGAGACTCGCCCGTTCCTGCAGGCTTATATTCCTTCACTTCCGGCAATGTAAGCGGTAATTCATCATATTCGAGTGCGCGTTTTGTGCCATCCTCGAAATACACAATAGGGATTGGTTCGCCCCAATATCGTTGTCTTGAAAAAAGCCAATCTCTCAAACGGAATTGAATTCTGCCATGTCCGATGCCTGATTTCTCAAGCCATTCAATGCATTTCTTTTTGGCTTGATCTGTTGGAAGTCCCGAAAATGAAACAGTATCGGGATGATCGGAAGACATAGAAATTGCATAATCGGTGAATGCTTCAT
>JALRFC010000393.1 GCA_023253875.1 Candidatus Kapaibacterium sp. | reverse complement strand
TCAGCATTAGAAAAAGAGGTTTCTGCTCGCCAAGCTGAGGTTAAACAATCACAGCAGAATAAAGAGTTCATCCAGCAAAAACTTCAAACATGGCCGAATTCATGGCCTGACTTTGTTCCTCCTTCTACCGAAGGTGTCATACAAATGACGCCGGCACCAGAGGTTAAAAAGAAGAAAGGCAAAAAATAATCCATCCATGAATTCCGAATTTGGAGATAACAATGAAATATCTATCATCAATAGTTGTGCTTGTCGCGATATTCATGGCGACACCCATATTTGCTCAAGATCCACCTCCTGATTGTAATGCTACTGAAGCGCAAATGAAAGCCAAGCAGTATACAAAAGAGCAGGGCGATAATTGCATTAAAGAATGGGAACAAAAGGTTAAAGAATTGCAAGAGCGCTTGAATGCACTCAATACATCCATTGGCTCATTGAATAAGAATCTTACTGATGCTAATGCATCATTGCAATCAAGTAATGATGAAATTGCCCAATTGCTCAATGCAACACAAAGACAGATTGAAGAGTTTGGACAAAGACTTGGTGTTCTAGAAGGAAAGACACGCGCCATGAAAGGCATGAATGATGCGCAATTGGCTGAGAAGTATGAAGATGTTAAAGCACTTGAAAATGAATTGAATAAAATGCGTGGTGAAAAAATCGCATTATATCCTTCTTATTTCAATCGCATCATTGATCTTGCTCGTGATATTCGTTCATTGTATAGAACGAAACCAACAAAAGATTATGTCGTTGGTACATGGGCAGATGATCGTGACTGTTTGTGGAATATCGCCGGCAAGGCAGAGATCTATAATGATGCTCTCTTGTGGCCTAAAGTTTGGCAAGCAAATACTGAGATCATTCGTAATCCTGATGTGATTTTCCCTGGTCAACGATTGACACTTCCTGCTGCCGCTCCAAAGACAACCGACGAGATGAAAGCAGAGCGTACATATTGGAAGAAAAAGCGTGCTGCTGCTGTTGCTGCACAAAAAGCAGTTGAGCAAACCACGCCACAAAGTACCGGAACAGTCAAGTAATGATCTATTGCTCAAAAGCAATCCACTTGCTTATGCATTGAATTATTGTGCCCCTCGCGAATGCTCGTGAGGGGTTTTTTATTTCTACTACAATACCAATACATGGATAGCATCGAAAAAAAAGTCAAGATAGGAGACACTGATCTCTCAGCACTTTTGGGGTAT
>JALRFC010000392.1 GCA_023253875.1 Candidatus Kapaibacterium sp. | reverse complement strand
CACTTCTGCTGATGATGTATTGAGAGCATTCCAAGAAAGTGGCTGCGATGCAGTCATGATTGGAAGGGCAGCTGTTGGAAATCCATTCATATTTCGAGATGCAAGACATCTTCTAGCAACCGGAGATCATGCTCCTGAACCGGATTTTGAAGAAAAAATCCGAACATGTGTAGAGCATTTGCGACTTCAGTTGATGCAAAAGACAGAAAGAAGAGCTGTCCTTGAATTTCGGAAATTTTATTCAGGTTATTTGCGTGGTTTATATTGTGCTTCGGCTGTAAAGCAGGACGTTCAGCAATATGAATCATTTGCCCAAGTCGAAGATAGACTTGAGGCATATATCAAGTTTTTACACAATCATCAGGTACAGAATGATGTAGCGTAAAGCATTTCCATTCTGTTCTGTTGTACAAACGTTTATCTTACATGGCTAAATCAACCACACCCAGAAAAGGTGCCACCAAAAAGGTAGTACCCCAACAAGAGAATATCATTGAAGTCACTCCGGTGGAATTACCTTCTGTTCCTGAGCCCAAGAAAGTAAAAAGGGTCTCCATTGCAAAACCAAAAGCATTAATTGAGAAAAGTGCGAAAAAAGAGCTTGCTTCTCCAGTGGTAAAGGATGTCATTGTCAAAGAAAATCCTGTAAAACCCAAGAGAACTACGAAAAAAACTACTCTCAAAACCGAAATTATTGGTGAAACACAAGCGGAATTGCCTCTAAAACCGGTGAAAGAAAAGGCAAAAACTGTAAAAAAAGCAAAGCCTGGCAAATTGGAAGAATCAATCTCAGCAATCGAAGCACCTGTTCGAGAGGAGATGACTGATGCAGTTGATTCTCAATCAATACACAATGAACCTTCTGATAGTGGTGGAGATAAAGGTGAAGAGAAACTTTCTCGAAAAGAACGTCGCTTGCGTGAATGGAAAGAGCGCAAGAAATTAAAGCGTTTGCAGCACCTGCAAGAAAAACAACAAGGAAAGAATGAAGGAGAGAAAGGTGATCAAAAGCAGGGAAGTCAGCATGTTGTTGATCAACCTGTCGTGGAAGTTGTTCAAGAAATTGCGGAGATTTCTGCTCCAAATGAGAAGTCGAAGCAAATTCTTGAGAAAAAGCATCAACCGAAAAAAGAAGCGCCTGAAAAGCAAATTCCTCAAAAGAATCAAGATCAGCAATCAAATGATCAGCAATCCAAAGTATTGCCACTTGATAAAGTAGGTCGCGATTTTCCACCTTTGAAAA
>JALRFC010000391.1 GCA_023253875.1 Candidatus Kapaibacterium sp. | reverse complement strand
GATGTCAAACCAATGATACGTGAACCTCTTGAGAATAATCCTGATGCCATGATTGCTTGTGACCAATAGATGATGCTATTTGCCATGACATCCATTGTCATTTCAAGTTGTTTTTGTGAACATACTTTGGTGTCTTTATCTCCAACGAGTGGAAGTAAGCTTCCGAAGGCCAAAGAATGTAACAGGACTTTTACAGTTGAACCTGGATATTTTGCCATTTCTGTTTTGAGAGATTCAACTATTTCTGTTCTGCGATCAGCATCTGCTGCATTCACATTGAAAAAATGAGTATCCACTCCCAATGCATGCAATGCATTGCGCAATTCATCTACAGCAGCCATACCGGCTGCTCTGTCCAAATGAACGCCTACAATATGATAACCCAATTTGGCCAATGCAAGAGCGGTTGCTTTACCGAATCCGCTCGATACGCCAAGGATGACGGCATAATTTCTTGGTGATGACATTTCTATTCCTGTATACAATCAAGGTGCATAAGTGGGGCAAAGTTAGGATTTATGCAGAAGACCACAAAGATTTTGCATAATCAATACATTAAAAAAGACTATTCTGTCCATGGTTTTTATGAGATTTTGACGATTTTCCTGCATTCGAAGGCGGCTTAGTGGATAGTATTTCATGTTCCTTGACAATTGGATCTACTTCCACAATCAAGTCAGGTGAATTATTGCGTGCATTATTAACATCCAGCCCGACAAATATGGTCTTGCATTCCTCTGCAGGTACTGTGCTAAGCAATGTCGATGCAATTTCTGAGTCGAAAAGCCATGAGTCAACATGTTTCTTGGATAGAAATGCGGGCATACGCTCATGATATTGTTTCATATTTGAGTTAGCAGGAACTGTGATAATGGCAAATGAATCAAGATCATATGTCTTATCAGGAGATTCCCAATGTTCCCAAATTCCTGCTGCAAACCAGATATCTTCTTGGGAAGGTGAACAATACACGGGTTGTTTTTTGCCTTTTACGGAAGATGCCCATTCATAAAATCCATTCATTGGAATGATGCAACGCCTTTGTAGAAATGCTCTTTTGAAGCTTGGTTTTTCTGAAACGGTTTCAGCTCGAGCATTAATCATCCCTGCCGATAAGGATTCATCTTTAGCCCAAGAAGGTGTGAATCCCCAGCGCATTGATGTCAGACTTTTGTTTTGGTCAGAGCCAATGATGACTGGCATTGTTTGTAGTGGACTTACATTGTAATTGTCGATAATCTCTTCAAACTCA
>JALRFC010000390.1 GCA_023253875.1 Candidatus Kapaibacterium sp. | reverse complement strand
ATGAAACGGAGAATGGCGTATTGGTCCACAGACACTACGAATGCATTCAAAGTATTAGCAATTGAGTATAGGAGTATAGATCCAAACAACGTTGAAATTCTTCCTTTTTTATCACCTAAAATTCCCCAAAATAGACCGCCAATAAGGGTTCCGGCCATTTGCATGTTTAAAAGGAATAGACCTTGTGATGTAATGTGTTCCGGTGATAATCCCAGTGAAGTCAAGCTTGGGACTCGGACAACGCTAAACAGAATCAAATCATAGATATCAACAAAATAACCGAGTGCCGCAACTATAACTGCGGTATTCATAGCTGAATTTCGTAAACCTGCTATATGAGACATAGTATAACCATTGATTAATGACGACCGCTAAAATATGTTGCATCTATGAATTCTTCTGTAAATTCTCGTCTTTCTTTGATTGAAGGATCAGTGTTCTCAAGCGTTTCCTGATCAATACTCCATTCATTTCCAGTCAACATTCTGATTATGTCCTGCGACTTTCGGATTTCCATAGTATACTTTTCAATTTGTTGAAGAAGAGTAGTACGATGCTTAGATATCCAATCCGAATCTCGTAAACCCAATGCATAACAGAATGGGATCTGAGTTTTGAGCAAAGAAATATCTTGCTGTTCTTTCAAAATCAGAGAGTGAATCTTAGAAAGTTCACTTTGTAATTCTTGGACACTTGAACCGGTTAATTCTTCAGCTGAATGAAGGGTTGATTGGCAAATTAATGTATGTAGTGCATGTAATGCATGAATGTCCTTTTCCTCATAAGCTCTTTGTACAGAAGTCCAATATTTCTTTGTCAGTTCTGGATCGGTACCAACATCCGGGTGCAATTGTTTGACAAGCTCTTTATACAATTTTGGAATCGATTCATGCATATGTATCGGCTTTGTTTGAATCATAGTTTGATATTGCTCAGTCAATAATTCACGCATTCTTTGTTTGATGGAAGCGAACTCTTTATCTACCACTTTATGTATCAAAGCAATCAATTCGGGTGTGAGTTTTTCTCCTCTTTGAAATTTTGTCATCAATAACTCAGCTCTTCTTTGCAATTCACTGTTTTGCAATGCTTTATGTTGAATATCAACTTCAAGTTGTTTGAATTGTGAGTCATATTCAGCATGAAGTGCTGACTTCGCATGTTCTCTCATATGATGATGTTCATGGATCAAATCCTGCAATGTTGATTTTGCTTTCAGGATTTGACGCTTGAGATCTGTGATATCGTGATGAAGAGAAATGTT
>JALRFC010000038.1 GCA_023253875.1 Candidatus Kapaibacterium sp. | reverse complement strand
ATGTTCTATATCACTTCCAAAACCACCGAAATGCAAACCATTAGGAATTCCCAATTTTACAGGCATACCAAATATTCTGGATGCCAAATCATCATTTCCATGTAACAATGATGAGCCTCCAGTCAAGACAATACCTGCAGGCAATCGATGGATATAACCGGACTTTCGTAGTTCTTCAAAACTATGTTCAAAAATTTCTTCAAGAATTGGACCTATGATACGAGCCAATAGACTCTTATTGATCTCTAAAGGATTTCGGCCACTAATACCAGGAACCATAATGGTTTCTTCATGTAAAATACTCTCAATCGTAGCATGTCCGAAATCTCTTTTTAATCGTTCAGCTTGATTAAACAATATACCCAGACCAGCGGATATATCCTCAGTGATTTGATTACCTGCAAGTGGTATGCTGGCAGTATGACGAATGACATTATCTTTAAAGACAGCTATATCTGTGGTGCCACCACCGATATCTATCAATGCAACACCGACTTCTTTTTCATCTGCTTCAAGCACAGCATTACTTGAAGCAATGGGATTGATAATCATTCGATTGACTGTCAATTCGGCTCTTTGTATACACTTGTGAAGATTTTGTATGGCAGAAAGTAGGGCTGTTATGACATGGACATTTGATTCCATGCGCACTCCACTCATACCGATTGGATCTATGACCCCATCCTGACCATCAATGATATATTCTTGTGGTAGGATATGCAAGATTTGTCTGTCGGAAGGAAGCTTTACATTCATGGCATCATCTATGATGCGTTGAACGTCAAACTCAGATATCTCTCTGGAAGCATTGGGAATAGCAATGATTGATCTTGTAAGCAAGGACTGTATGTGGTCACCGGAAATTCCAATAGTTACATCTTTGACCTTTACACCTGCTTGTTGTTCAGCGATTGACATGGCTTGAGTGATTGCTTTTACCGTTTTGTCAATATTGATCACCACGCCCTTACGAAGACCTTCATTGACAGATGCACCAATACCAAGTATGTCTAGATTTCCCGAAGTATTATTTTGCGAAGCAATTAGTGCTACAACCTTCGTTGTACCGATATCCAATACTGCTTTATATTCACCAATAGACATACATCTTTCCTTACAAATAGGGATCAATTTCCTGAACTAGCCAATAAGGACTGTTTACCAATAACAACTTGATTCTTCCAACGAATATCAACATAGCGAGGATGACCTTGCCTAGTGGATGCATGAAGCATATACAATCTGAGTTTTTCCAATTTTCTGTCAATATTGTCTGCAGATCCAAACATAATCTCAGTTTCACCATCAGTTGTAATGAAGGTATATTCTTTCTTTGAATGATTCACATCAATTTCAGAAAGCAGCTCTTGAAGTCCTATATCTTTTTTCTTGGCTGTTTCAATGATCTGAGAAATATGTTTCAATATCATTCTATTGATTTTCTTTCCATCATATATGCCATGTATGATGGGAACATCAGAATTATGAGAGAATATCTCATAGGGAAGGATGACACCGCTTGAATCAACATAGTCAATTTTCCCCGATGTAGATGGAAAAGCTATATATGGTTGCCTTTCCTGTACATCTATCTTGATTCCTCTGATTCCATTGCTTTCTACAATTGCATCTTTGATATATGGATGCTTGAGTATATTCATTCGTATATGCGCCAATCTTTTCTTTGAAGCAGATTCAGTCGTATCAGATAGTGTCAATGATGCCATAGCCATGATTTCTTCTGGTCGAATTGCTTTCGCACCTTCAATGACAATTGACTGTACATGCTGAGTGGATTTCCACCGTATCGCAAGAATTAATATGGCAATGATCACTAATCCGATTACAATCAATTGACTTATGGCTCCTGCTCTTGCTTCAGGGCTAATATCTGTTGGATCATATTTCTGAGAAAAAAAGAACTTTGCCATCAATACACACAAATACATCAATAATCACCTCTTGGAAGGGATTATATGATTTATTGAAATATGAGATAGAAATTTAGGTGATTGACTCTATGCTGCTGAGACAATCCGGCACAAACATACAAGACTGTATCTTGAATGTCAAGAAAAAAATCCCTGATATGTAAGGAATTATGTGATTGTAAAAAGAAAAACTCAAAAGAAAATGTAATTTACTACCTGAACATTTTGATAAATGGAAATAATACACATGTCATCTCAAGCACGCTTTGCCTGGTATATGTATGATTGGGCAAGTTCAGCATTCACAACTACAGTGATCACTGTATTTCTTGGCCCTTATCTCACTTCCATAGCACAAACAGAAGCTACGACAATTGGAGCATTATCTGTGTTTGGTATTCCGATTGCACCTCAATCGTTATTTCCATATGCAGTGTCAATATCAGTATTTCTTCAATTACTGCTACTTCCGATCATTGGTTATGCAGCCGATGGTCCGCTGGGAAAGAAATTTGTCATTATGCTGTGTACAGTAATTGGTGCTTTGGCAACTATTGGCATGTATTGGATTGAACCGGGAAATGCAATGCTTGGCGCTGTACTGTTCATACTAGCAAATGGTGCTTATGGTTCTTCTATTGTTGCATATAATGCAATGCTCAATGATATTGCCGACATAGGTTCCAGAGATCAAGTATCTGCTCGTGGATTTGCAATTGGATATGCTGGAGGAGGACTTTTGCTATTGATGAATCTTGGTCTCTATTTACTTAAAGATTCTCTTGGCATAAGTGGTGGTCATGCCGTGAGGATTTCACTCGCATCGGCAGGTATTTGGTGGGGAATCTTCACATTTGTTCCATTTATGCGTGTACCTCATTCTAAACCCAAGAATTCAAGTGAAGGCATACTCATATCAATTTCAGGATTGAAGGACATTCTGCATCAACCTCGAATAGTCCTTTTTTTGATTGCATTTCTTCTTTTCAATGATGGCATTCAAACGGTGATTTCAATGGCTGCTCAGTTTGGAAGTGAAGAATTGAAATTACCACTTGAAACACTTCAGGTTTCTATTCTTCTTGTGCAAATCATTGCCATATTTGGAGCATTGATATTTGGTAAACTAGCGAATTCATCTTCTGCACTACATATGTTAATGCTGAGTTTGATACTATGGATGTGTATCATCATATATGCATATGCATTCCTTCCACCGGGATCATCCATACATTTTTATGTATTGAGTGGAGTTATAGCATTGGTACTTGGTGGTAGTCAATCTATGGCAAGGTCGATATATTCGAAAATTATCCCGATTGGTAGTGAATCAAGATATTTTGGAATCTATGAATTGACCGATCGAGGAAGCAGTTGGCTCGGACCTTTATTATTCGGTATCAGTTTGCAAATCTCTGGTTCATATCGCTCTGCATTACTTGCATTAATCATCTTCTTTTTACTAGGAATAGTATTTCTTGGTGCATTTGCAAAAAAATCCCGGGTATGATGATTAATCCATAAGTGCTTTTTGAATTAAATAGAATAGAGAAACATATTCTTTGCCTGTTCCGATCTTCATACCTAATTCGCATGTTGGATTCAAAGAATAATATCCAATAACATCTGAATGTAGATGTATTTCCTTGCTCATTTCTGCACATGCATGTTTACACAGGTCCGGATCCTTGAATCCATGATCACCCGCAAAACCACAGCATCCTAGTGATTCGGGGATAAACACTTCCGTGACAAGTTGTTGAGCAATCCATTTCATCTTTTGTGCTTCTCTGTTCATTTGCACCGAACATGGAGGATGGAGAATTGCCATTCCTTCTAGTGTTTTGATTCTCAATGATGTAATGAGATGTTCAGCAAATGTGAGCACATCCATGATCTTTATGTTTTTTTGAGCATGTGAGAAACATGAAAATGAATCTGTAAGAATGATTGCATCATGTGGTAGATCTTGTGACCAATGTGTGCTTGCGATATCCGAAGCAGTATATGCGCCTTTTGAAGCATAAGCAAGACCGCAACAACGATGCGAAATATCTTGGGGTATTGTCAATGAAATACCTGCTTTATCTGCCAGATAGAGCATCAAATCAGGTAAGGCAAGTGATTCTGATTGTGGTTTTGCAAATAATCGACTCGTACAAGAGGGTAGATATACAAATGAAGACTTGTTCAAATGTGCATCATTGACTCCATTCCACACTTGAGGTAATCCTGGAATCCATTGTGGAGTATTCAAGAGTAGTGAACTATACTTTGTAAGTGATTGTACGGCATTGTCGCCAATAATTGAAGAAGCAAGATGCCCGGCTTTCAATTTCATTCGTAATGTTCTATCACGATCATGAATTGAATGTGCTTCTGCATTGTATTGTTTGTATGAAAATTCATCCAATTGTGCACTTCTTTTTTCAATCATGTATTGTCCGGTATTGATTGATACAGGACAAGCCAAAGAACAAAGTCCATCTGTTGCACACGAATCAATCTGTGAATATCTGGCAAATGCAGAGAGTTCATTTCGAATGCCGGGATTCTGCTCCAAAGCTATTTCTCTATCTAAGATGATGCGTTGTCTTGGTGACAATGTATACTGATGTGTCGGACAATGTGATTCACAATATCCACATTCAATGCATGTATCAATAATATCATGTACAATGGGAAAGGGCTTTACATGTTTTATATGACATTCAGGATCATCGGTAATAATTATTCCCGGATTGAGAATACCATGTGGATCAAATAATTTCTTAATGGATTGCATGATCGAATATGCTTCTGCTTCCCATTCATGAGCGACAAATGGAGCAACATTTCTTCCTGTACCATGTTCTGCTTTGAGTGATCCTTGATATTTATCAATGATTATATGGGCCAAATCTCGCATAAAATCACCGAAAGCTCGTATATCCTCATCCGTATCAAATGCATGCGCAATCACGAAGTGGAGATTACCTTCTTTTGCATGACCAAAAATTATTGCTTCTTGAAAATTATATTGGTGAAATAGTGTTCGTAAATCTTTTACAGCATCAGCAAGAAATTCGATTGGTACTGCAATATCTTCATTAATGATTCCTGTTCCTTTTGCTCGAGAAGCACCAATGGAGGGAAACATTCCTTTTCGGATATTCCAATACTGTGAACGCACTGTGCTATCTTCAGAGAATACAGGTTCTTCGATGACTTGTACTTCTTGCAGTATTTGCGAACATTCGTTCAGCTTCAATTGCAAATCATTCATATCATGAGATTGATACTCAATCAAGATGCCTGTTCCGTCTTCACCTAATCGTGCAATGATATCCGGGGCGCCTGCTTGAGTTTCAATTGAACGAAGAGCAGCTCTATCCATGATTTCCATTGCAGCAGGATGAGTTGAAGCCAAATGTGGAATTGCTTTGCAGGCAATATCAATAGATTCAAAAAAGAGCATTGCTGTTGATGCAAAGGGAAGTGTTGGTACGGTATGTAGTTCAGCTTTTGCAATAAAACCAAGCGTACCCTCTGAACCTATGAAGAGTCTTTTGATAATCTGAATGGGGTCACTTTCATCAAGAAATGCATTCAGACAATATCCGACTGTATTCTTCAAACGGTATTTACTTCGAATTTTTTCAGTGAGAGTGACTGATTGCCTAATCTGATTACGAATGGCAATGATGCCCTGCGATATATCAGGTGCATGTTCAATCAAATGGTCAATAGCAAGAGGATCTGTAGTATCAATGATGCAGCCATTTGATAGAATGCAAGTGATGGAGTGTATCGTATGATAGGAATTATGTTCAATGCCACAACACATGCCACTTGCATTATTGGAGAGAATCCCTCCCATCATGCATGCATTGATGGAAGCTGGATCAGGTCCAATCTTTCGCTTATGTGTTGAAAGATAGCGATTGACATGTCCTCCAATAATTCCCGGTTGTACTGTTACTACCTTAGTCTCTGCATTAAAGGTGATATCTTTCCAATATTTAGAACAATCGACAATAAGTCCTTCGCCAATAGCTTGTCCGGATAACGATGTTCCTGCAGATCTAAATGTTAGTGGAATTCGATACTTAATTGCCCAAGCACATAATAATTGAATATCTTCTTGGGTTTTTGGAAAGACAATACCCAATGGAATCACACGATATGCACTAGCATCATGTGCATAGAGAAGTCTATGGGGCAGATCTATCAATACATCATCGATTGGTAAAAGCTTCAGCAATGCCTTATATGCAGTCAATGGTAGCTGTTTGATATTACTTGATGTCATGGATAAAATCTCTGTATAATCCTACCAATTCACTCGTACACATGGCAGTTGCTCCCCAGAGTTGATTTTTGGCATGTATTTGCCAACAAGGAGCAAGGACTTCAAATCCTTGAGAGCGCATTTTGGGTAGATGAACAATTTCGTGATCAAATGCCAATGCATAGAGTGGTACTGAGAATACTTCTTCTACTTCATGTTCATTTGGATAACAAGTGGGCTTATGATCTAGGACTCCAACAATCACATGCATGAGAGAATGTGAAGGTGGTACATACAGTGAAGATAATTGTCCTAGAACGGTTATCGAAGATTGCAGTATACCCAATTCTTCATGTGTTTCTCTGAGTGCTGTTTCTATAATTGATTCATTGCTTTCAGCTCTGCCACCGGGAAAGCTAATCTGTCCTTTATGATGAGAAACATATTGACTTCGTATCGTAAACATTAATTCACTTCCTTGTTCTCCTGGGTGAAGAAGTGCTGCAACACCCGTTTGATGAGCATCATTGGGTATGAGTCTTGGTTCATTGGTTTGTTTTCCTTCGATGAATGGACTCATTCTTTGTTGATAGTCCCAACCGGGAAGTGGAAGCGTAAGACGATATCGTAAATAATCAATAAAAGTATCATGATTCATTTTTTAATCCTATTCGGATTTTCTTGAATGAATTGTGACCAAGATTTAGCGCTTTGCTTTGGAGTGGATCGTTTCATTCCATGGCATAATGCAACTGCTAATGCATCGGTGGCATCGAAGAAGGTGGTATCATCTTCAATTTTTAATAGTGATTTTACCATGAAGCCTACTTGTTCTTTGCTTGCATTTCCATTTCCGGTTACTGCTCTTTTGACTTCTTTCGCAGAATATTCTATTACAGGGATGCTACGCTGATTTCCTGCAAGCATAGCCACTCCGCGAGCATGCGAGAGTTTGATGAGCGACTGCGCATTTTTTGCATAGAATGTTGCCTCAAGAGAGATTTCATCAGGAAGCGTTCGTTCTATCACTTGAATTAAATGTTCATAGATCATGCCAAGTCTTTGAGGCATGGAATCAAAGCGCTTTTTGGCTTCAACAACACCATATTCCAAAACCACAAAAGAGTCCTTGCCGGTCTTTTCAATGACGCCATAACCGCAAATGACACTACCGGGATCAATGCCCATGAATATCATTGAATTCTCTTTTGAAAATTGGAATACATCTCAAATGCTTCTTCAATGGTTAGAAATTCTGCAGGTCCAATCAATCGTAGTGCTTCAGAATCCGACTCTTTTTCAACTGTTAAGATATCACCTGATTGTACCTGTAAATCGATGGGATAATTTCCCAAAAAGACAGAAAGATTTGTATTCATTTTATAATTCTGATAAACATATGCCGTTGCTAATGCTCCTGTACCACAGGCAGCTGTCTCGCGCTCAACTCCACGCTCGAATGTTCGCAATTTTATGAGATTTCCTTGCATCGTCATTGCCAAATTTACATTTGCACCTTTGGGAAGATCCGGATGATTTCTCAAAGGTTCAGCTAAAGAACGAAAATCAAAACGGAAAAAATCATTGGCATGAATCTGATGATGAATGGCATCTATTATGAGATGATCTGAGCCATTATACACATGAAAAGCATGTATCAAGCCTTTGTCAGTTTGTAAATGCAATTCTTGAACAATAGGTTCATTCGGAAATGTAACAGAAATATATCCGCCAAAATTCAAATAATAACCTGTGTAAATGGTTCCCGCCATGAGGAATTTGACCATGTCAGTGTGATTTGGGAATTCCTCAAAGTGTTCCTCATGATATTTGATTGCACAACGAGCACCATTGCCACACATAGCTCCATAAGAGCCATCAGGATTGAGAAAGTCAATAATGAACTCATAATCATTCACATCAGATACTCTATATGCCATTAGTCCATCAACAGGGAAATGTAATGGATAATCTTTTGTCATAAAGTCTGATAATTCTTCAATTGACAAATTGAGTTCATCATTATCTATCATCATAAAAATATTACCGGCACCATGCATTAAGTCGAATGGTATTGCATTCCTTGACATATATCACCTGTTTTCAATTACACTATTTAGCGAAATTATCTCATGATGAAGTGCTTGCGCAATATCAGCATTTCCGGCGATGATAGAAGAAGCATTCAAAATATTCAATTCCTTTCCGGCATAATCAATCACTATGCCGCCTGCTTCACGAACGAGCAATGTCCCCGCCGCCATATCCCATGGTTGCAATGCAACTTCCCAAAATCCATCGAATCTACCGGCTGCAACATATGCTAAATCGAGAGCAGCCGAGCCAAGTCTCCGAATAGGGAGTCCCATGCCAATAAAATGCGAAAAATGTTCAATGCAATGTTGTGGATTTTCTTTAACAGAATATGGAAATCCCGTTACCAAAAATCCATTGAGTAAAGACTGTTGATGGGTCACAGTACATTTCTGTCCATTCAAGAAAGCACCCTTTTGTATTTCTGCGGTGAACAATTCATTGGTCATGGGTGCATAGATGACTCCACACACAATACCATCGCTATTTACTGCGGCGATGCTAACACAAAAAAAGGGAATTCCATGAGCAAAATTCACAGTACCATCAAGTGGATCAATGATCCATGTAATGTCTCCATCTGAAGCATGATATCCCGATTCTTCGGTCAATATCTGATGTTTTGGAAATGCAGACTTTAGGGTTTCAATGATTATTGCTTCTGATTTGTGATCATATTCTGTTACAAGATCATGAATCTGTGATTTAGAAGTTATGGAGAACTTTGTGCCAAATCCTTGCTTTAAGACATTGCCGGCCTTCTGTGCTGCAACAATGGCCGTTTGTAGAAGAGTATTCATTAAGTATGCTGCAAATTTTCTAGGCAAAAATACAAACTGTCATGAGTGTATCACAGTTTTTAATCTTGAACATAATTGATTTCATCCACGATACTTCAAATTGTTAAGTTTGCAGACATATTATCTACAGAAGATGAAACTTATGTCCATACAGCAAAAGTCACAAGATACGGTATCAGTCATTACACTCGGATGCAGTAAAAATACGGTAGATTCAGAAGTATTATCGGGTCATCTTAAAGCTGCTCAATTGAATCTGGTTGATGATCCCGAACAGGCATCTACGGTGATCATCAACACTTGTGGATTTATTGATCTGGCTAAAGAGGAAAGTGTTTCAGCCATACTCGAAGCTGCAGAATTGAAGAAGAAGGGCAAGATTGATACATTGATCGTTGCGGGTTGTTTATCTGAACGATATGCTGATGATTTACGGAATGAGATTCCAGAAGTTGATCATTTCTTTGGCACCGAGGCATATGGTAATATCCTCAAAGTGGTCTCTCCTGACTTGAAATATGCCCTGCTTGGTGAAAGAGTAATTTCAACACCTCAGCATTATGCGTATATGAAAATCAGCGAGGGTTGCGATAATCCTTGCTCATTTTGTGCAATTCCTCTTATGAGGGGTCAACATCGTTCCAAACCAATTGAAGAATTAGTAAGAGAAGCGCAGTCACTGACAAGACAGGGCGTGAAAGAACTTGTTCTCGTGGCTCAGGATTCCACTTGTTATGGACTTGATATCTATGGCAAACGCAGTTTGGATTCACTGCTTCGCGCTCTTAGTGATGCTTCAGGTGCAGAATGGATCAGATTGATGTATGCCTATCCTTCGAAGTTTCCAAAAGAGATATTGCCTGTCATCGCAGAAAGAGACAATATTTGTTCATACATCGATATGCCGATGCAACATATCTCAACGCAAATGTTGAAGTCAATGCGGAGAGGAATTACAAGAAGAGCCACTGAGGAATTGATTCATCATATAAAAGACACCGTACCTGGAATCACACTTCGCACCACATTCATTGTTGGTTATCCCGGAGAGACAGAAGAAGATTTTCAAGAATTATGTGATTTCGTGAGTACGGGTGCTTTGGATAGAATGGGCGTATTTACCTATTCACAGGAAGATGATACCTATGCATATATTTTGGGTGATCCAATTCCTCAAGAAGTCAAAGATGAGCGCCGCACAATATTAATGGACATTCAAAAACAGATTTCTCATGATGCAAATCAAGATTTGATAGGGAAAAGGGTTCGAGCAATGGTAGAGCAAGAAATCAATGGGGAATATCAATGTCGAACAGAAAGAGATGCACCCGAAGTGGACAATGAACTCTATGTGCGTTCAGACAAATCTCTCAAACCGGGAGACATGATCTGGGTTGAGATTGACGATGCAGCAGAATTTGATTTGTTTGGACATATGGTAGAATAAAAAAAGGCCATCATAATGAAATGAT
>JALRFC010000389.1 GCA_023253875.1 Candidatus Kapaibacterium sp. | reverse complement strand
ATTTGATGTGTATATTCCATAAAAACACGAAGTATGGATTCAGGTTTGGGGTCAATTTCTAGGAAGGAGGTATTTCTGATATTATCATTTATTCGGAAATGTATGAAACATCGTTTGTTCATGATCATTCTTGGCGCCCAAAAAGTAATGAAGTCATTCGATTCAATAGGATTGAGTCCTATATGAGATAATGTCTTCTCCAAGAATGAAACTATATCTTCGGAATCAATGATAAACCCTTCAGTATTTTTCAGCTCTTGCTTAGACATATCTGAAATACCCTCCCAAAACAGATAACGATGCTGTGTGGAATCTTTGAGATTCATGAGATCACCATTCGGCTTTGCAAGAACTGTCCAACCATCTTCATAAAGAGGATATGTGAAGGTATGTTTTCCTCGATAATGATGCTTGATATGTACAATGGTTTCTTGAAGTGGATAGATATAGAGAACGGGTTTTTCGTGAATATCTTGGTCATAACAACTAATATTTACTTTGATTACAGAGTTACTTCGAGAAGGGATTTCATAAACTGTAGGTTTACAACTTAATTGATAATCCCAAAAATGTTTTTTTTCTATCCTCTTGGCATTCACTTGAAATATTAAGTGTGAATATCTTTTAATTAATTCCGATTTGATCACTAAATTGAATGTATCTTGCTTTTCAGTTCGTAGATATAGTGTTTCATGAATTCCATCTTTATCAAAGAGGGAAATATCATAAGGTCGCATCTCCTTCGTGGTGTCACCATTCTGCACAAAGTACACCTCACCTCTGATGCGATGTACGGGTTTTGCTTTTTGTCCATTAGTTTCAAGAGTGAAAAGGCAAATCACTATTGACATAGAGAAAAACAATCGTAATCCCTTCATAATCATATCCACTTCGTTTTACATATACAGATATTATTTTCCGACTAATTGAATCATTAATGTGTTTTTGTCCGGACGATTCATGCCATTGGTTTGGATACTATATAGTCCATTCGGTAGAAATTCAAGATTGATACAAGAATCTTGGTGAAGAATTGATCGGTATTTCAATGTTCCACGAATATCATAGATATCAATCTGCACTACATCATTGTCAATGCCATTAACATATATGTGATTGCCATATTGCTGTATATTGAACTTATGTGTTCTTTCTTCACAATATGTGCTTGATTGTTGAACACCTGAACGCGGATATGATGTCACGACTTCCCATACCATTTGCTGTACATATCCGGCGAATTCAGGTGTTGGAATCGGGGTATTAGCGGGAGGATTCA
>JALRFC010000388.1 GCA_023253875.1 Candidatus Kapaibacterium sp. | reverse complement strand
GACTGTCCAGAAGAATATCACTGGTTACCGAAAACTGGATTTTCCCCGCTGATGAATATCGCGGACTTATATCCTATGGCATCCGCTTTTTTGGAGAAACCATGTCTGTTGATCTTGCTCTTGTCAATAATGAAGAGTTCTCTGAAGTATTTCCTATTGGCATACCCTATGTGGATTTTGTCGTAAAGTTTTGAGACCAAACTAATTCTCAAAACAAGTATAATATCACCAATGCTATTGCAGCTGCCGACATCAAGAGAAGTGTGAATATTCCTCCTATGTTCATCCATCTTGAATTGACAAATTCCCCCATGATTTCTTTATTATTTGCGATATGCAATATCACGCCGATGAGAATGGGTGCGGTGATTCCATATAAAATAGCAGTTGCTATGAGTGCATCAATTGGAGTTATTCCGAAGAGATGAAGAGACAAACCAAGTATCAATGAAAAAGCCATGATACCATAGAACCCTTTTGCTTGCTTGAATGTTCTGTCCAATCCTTTGGGGAGATTCAGAATTTCTGTGAACATATAACTCAGTGATCCGCTTAAAACGGGAATTGCGATTAGTCCTGTTCCAATCACGCCCAGACTAAATAATATCGTAGCGGAATTGCCCAACAGAGGATATAATGCCAATGCGGCATCTTCTACTGTATTGATTTCTCGTATGCCTTTTGGAAACAGAACAAGTCCTGCAGTGAGTATGATGCAATACATGATGATGCCGGAGAAAATCATTCCTGAATCAATATCTGATTCCATGGATTTGATATCTGTTTTATTTACCAAAATGATATGTCTATGCTCCTTTTCTTCTACTTCCATGGATGCTTGCCAAAAGAAGAGATAGGGTGAAATGGTAGTACCCAAAATCCCAACAAATATCAAGAGAAACTCTTTATTGAATTCGATATGTGGTATGATGGAAAAAGATAGTATAGCAGAGAGAGGCATGCCATCATGATAGAAGGGAACAATGCAGTATACCAAAAGTGAAAGACAAAGATATTTCAGAATCTTGGTGATGCGCTGATATTGAAAATACATCATCATGATGAAGAGTATCATCGTGAATACCACGCTGAAATAATTGGCTTCAATGGCTGGAAATAACATATGTCCAACAGCACCCATCCCCGAAATATTTGCGCCAATATTCAGTACAATGGCAGGTGCTCCCATCCCAATCGTAAGAAATAATACCCATTTTGGGTAATGGAGTCTCAAGGTACCTGCAAGACCATGACCAGTCACCAAACCAATTCTTGCGCACATTCTTTGAATTACTGCCATGAGAGGGAA
>JALRFC010000387.1 GCA_023253875.1 Candidatus Kapaibacterium sp. | reverse complement strand
GAAGTTGTTGCAATTGGTGCTGCAATTCAAGGTGGTGTTCTTGCAGGCGATGTAACTGATGTACTGTTGCTTGATGTCACTCCGCTCACACTCGGCATTGAAACCATGGGTGGTGTAATGACTCCGATGATTCAAGCGAATACAACGATTCCGACTAAGAAATCGGAAACATATTCAACTGCAACTGATAGTCAAACATCTGTTGAGATTCACATTCTCCAAGGTGAGCGTCCAATGGCACGCGATAATCGTTCACTTGGTCGTTTCCATCTTGATGGCATTCCACCGGCACCACGCGGTGTTCCACAGGTTGAAGTGACATTTGACATTGATGCAAATGGTATTCTTCATGTGTCGGCGAAAGACAAAGCAACAAACAAAGAGCAGAATATCCGCATCACTTCATCCAGTGGATTGGAAAAAGACGAAATCGAAAAGATGAAGCGTGAAGCACAAGAGCATGCTGCAGATGACAAAAAACGCAAGGAAGAAATTGAATTGCGTAATCAGGCAGACAATCTTGTGTATTCAACCGATAAGCAATTGACAGATCTTGGAGACAAGATTCCTGCAGATGCAAAATCTCAGATTGAGTCCGCAAAAGAGCGTCTCGCAGATGCGATTAAGAATAATGCATCAGATATTCGCCCTGCAATGGATGCGCTCAATCAATTGTGGAGTGAAACCTCCACGAAGATGTATGAGCAAGCAGGTGCAGATCCTTCAGCTGCCGGTGCGCAAGAGCCATCCGGCGATACAGGAAATGTGGAAGAAGCAGATTATACCATCGTTGATGACAAAACAGACGGTAAATAATTCATTGAAATTCACAAGAAAGGTATCGGATTCAATTCCGATACCTTTTTTTGTTGATATCTCAAAGATGCAGATTCATGGAAAACCGTAGTTTTGCATCGCATTCATTTACGATCACATTGAATCATGAGCGAACAAGAACATATTTTCCCCGAACCCTTTCACAAAGTACTCGAAGCATTGATTTTTGCATCCGATGAGCCATTGAGCGAGAAAACCATCAATGAATTGCTTGCGGAGTCAGAATATCAGGATCAAGCTACCATTGATTCAATTCGCTCTGCGATTGAAACCATCAATGATGAATTGGCGAGTTGCTCCAGACCATATTCAATTGTGAAGGTTGCGGGTGGTTATCATTTTGTGACGCGCTCACAATATGGAGTATATGTTCAGAAATTGCTCAAGGCAAAGTCCAGAAAGCGTTTGTCTCAAGCAGCATTGGAAACATTATCAATCGTTGCCTATAAACAACCCGTCAGCAAGCCGGATATTGAGTCGATTC
>JALRFC010000386.1 GCA_023253875.1 Candidatus Kapaibacterium sp. | reverse complement strand
ACAATGGGCAACATCATTCTTTCCTCAATCTATTGATAAAAAAAACACTGCAATGATGGCTTCAATCATTGCAAATAAAGCATCTTCAGGTATTGATGCCTTGATAAAAAACAAGAGCATGACATCAGCCAGAAGAGCAAGAATCTTTATTGATACACTCATGGCACAAAATAGAGTGTCATTGGATTCCGCTTATGTGGCATTGCAGATATCCCAACAACAAAACAAAGTACTGGAACTCGAAAATCAAGCTAAAGCACTCGTAGAAAGTGCTGTGGCTGCAGGTGCTGAATTATCAAAAGCACAAATTGAATTATCAGTTGCAGAACAGCAATATCAATCCGATGCCCCAGCTATTGCACTCTTGCAAAAAAAGGTTTCATCTTTGAGAAGTCAATACTCAAAAGTGCAAAATGGTGGTGTTTCCAGCGATGCATTTTCCATTCCATTTTCAAGATTGCCCGCATTGTCAAAGACTTATGTTACCATGCTTCGTGATATTAAAATCATGGAACAAATCAATGCCTATTTGCAATCACAAAGGACGCAGGAATATATTCAAGAAATTCGAGATGTTCCTGCAATTCAGATCATAGAAGCAGGAATTCCGGCAAGAAAGCAAGTATCACCCAAAAGACTCGTATTTGCATTTCTCACAATGTGTGCTGTATTGGTGATCACTTTTGGATTTACGATTATTCGAACCATACAATCGCCAAAAACACACGTTTCTGTTGATTGATATACATATTTACTCATGAGGTGCCTCTGTTGAGAGGAGAATAGGGAAACCCGTGAAATTCGGGTACTGTGGCGCAACTGTGAACCATCGTAGATGGAAAGTCAGGAGACCTGCCTCATGCTTTTTACATCATTGTCTTTTTATGACAACATTCGCGCTCCACGAATGAGATGGATGTATTGCATTGCAAAGCATAGTGTTATTCATTGTGCTTAAGCATCATGATACTTCCTTTTCTTTCGAGGCAATCGCAAGGAAAACATCATGAACATATTCATCCTCGCCGCATTGCTTCTGACTTCTTCCGTGCTACAAGCACAAGTCCCGAAGCTTCTTCCAACAGGTTTTCAACCACTTTCCATTCATCAAATTGAAGATACTGTTCATGTATTTTGCAATGGAAATGATATCGACTTTGATGGTATCTATGAACCCAATACTGGTGAATTACCTGCTTCTTGGTTGAAATATCATGCAAAATCCGGAAATCTACGTGCTCGAAGAGATATCACTCATACATACTTCACAATTCCTTTCAGGCCAGCATTCACGAATTCAATGTTCTATAATGCCAAAGGAA
>JALRFC010000385.1 GCA_023253875.1 Candidatus Kapaibacterium sp. | reverse complement strand
CATCCGTACACACTTGCGATTCCACTTCGAGTGAATCAATATATGTTCCCTTTTTCAAGGTCTTTTTCGTTATGAGCGGAACAGTGATCATCACTCTTCCATGCCATGTTCCGATTTGCACTTCAAATGTTGAGTCGAATGAAATATCTGATTTTGGTGCGAGTAATCTTCCGACTGTATAGACAGTATTTTTCGTGGCTTTGATGGTGGTTGGCGATGGACCAATTCCGGAACCTGATTTGGCATTGCGTGCATTTTGCAAATGGTCATAGGCATGCCAACCGGATTCGATGTCAATCGAGAGGCGCACCATGACGGTATCACCCGCTTTCACCGAAAACTGCTGTTTATCGAGAGCGAATTTTGCATGCTCTTTCAAACCGGATTGAGCTATTGCATCTGAACATGAGAAGAGTATTGTCGCAAGCATTGACAATACAAAAAAGATTCCGGTACGGTATGAGGTGATATTCATGATACTTGCTTACAGGATTGGATTCATTGTCATTGCACGATTACTGCAAAAGGCAGTGAAATCGTGGTTGGGGGTAAACACATACTGCCATCACATAATTGATATGCAACCTCTACCGGGAATTGTATTTTCCCTTTTGTGGCTTTTTCATCTATGGTGATGGGCAATGTACAAGAAAAAGAACCTTTATAGGAATGAACATCCATTTCGAATGATTCATCATATTTCGTATATGGTTTCGGGGCTATGACAGTGCCATGTTTGACCATGCCAGTGCTATCGGTGAAATAGACATCCGTTTGCTGAGGTCCGATTCCTTCACTATTGATCATCATGGTAAATCCATAGATATACCACTTTTTGTCGAGTTTGAATTTTACAGGAACATTGATGGTAGCTCCCGCTTTTCCTTTGACAGATTTGGGGATGGAAACCTTGCAATGAGATGGCTCTGCCGAGAAGATGGAGCTCTGTGGAAGAGCAATCATCATGGAAAACAGCAGAATCTGCAGTATATGGAGGGTTTTTCTCATCGCCATTCACCTGTCAGAGTTGATTTTGATGAGTCAAAATACAAAATATTGCCCAACTTCAAGGGTATTCCGGCAATGAAGAAGGGTCTGAAACATGCAATGTTTTGCACATATTTCAGACCCGTATTTTTATTCTTGATTTTTCAGCAGGAAGGTTTCTTGTTCAACATAGGAACCGGAGGCAAATACGCCAAGACCTCCTTCCACGCTCGCAAGACGATAATCATATTGATTTCCTCCCCAGCCTGCCTTGAACCATTTGACAAAGTTGGGGTCGGGAGCAAAAATGGAGAGCTTATGTTTGCCATACCAGCGGAATGCAGTCC
>JALRFC010000384.1 GCA_023253875.1 Candidatus Kapaibacterium sp. | reverse complement strand
ATACTCACCTGTATGTTTTAATGTTTCATAATACAGAGATTCTTCCTGTATTTTGTTTCTTTGATACATTGTTTCCATTGAACCCAATACTCCGCCTCTTTCTGAAATGCGATTGAATTCTGCATATACCGCCTCTTCTACGAGATCGGTCAATTCTTCAATGATGAATGAACCTTGGAGTGGATTCTCATTTTTGGCCAATCCCAATTCTCGATTGATGATAAGCTGAATCGCTACTGCTCTTCTCACAGATTCTTCAGTGGGAGTCGTAATTGCTTCATCATAGGCATTTGTATGCAGTGAATTACAGTTATCATAAATGGCATACAGTGCTTGCAAAGTTGTGCGAATATCATTAAAATCAATTTCCTGTGCATGAAGCGATCTTCCAGAAGTTTGAATATGATATTTCAGCATCTGTGAGCGCTCATTTCCACCATATATATTCTTCATGGCTTTCGCCCAGATTCTTCTGGCAACACGACCGATTACTGCATATTCGGGATCAATGCCATTCGAGAAAAAGAAGGAAAGATTCGGCGCAAAATCATCAATATGCATTCCGCGTGAGAGGTAATATTCCACGAATGTGAAGCCATTTGCCAATGTAAATGCCAATTGTGTGATTGGATTCGCACCTGCTTCGGCAATATGATAACCACTGATGGAAACAGAATAAAAGTTTCTCACTTGCTTATTGATGAAATACTCTTGTATGTCTCCCATCATCTTGAGCGCAAATTCTGTCGAGAAAATACAAGTGTTTTGCGCTTGATCTTCCTTAAGAATATCAGCTTGAACAGTACCACGGACGGTTTTCAATGCGCGTTCTTTACATTGAGCATAGACTTCGGCGGGAAGGACTTTGTCTCCTGTAATGCCTAAAAGTAATAATCCTAGTCCTGTATTGCCATCGGGTAATTCATGACTATGTGTCAATGGATCTGAACAATAGCTAGGTATTTCATGATTGGAATCAGCATACATTTGCGCAATCTTTGCTTTGACTTCTACTTCGAGACCATGTTCACGAATATATTTTTCACATTCTTGGTCAATTGCAGCATTCATGAAGAATGCAAGGAGCATGGGAGCTGGACCATTTATGGTCATAGAAACAGAAGTTTTCGGATCACATAAATCAAAACCTGAATACAATTTCTTTGCATCATTTAATGTTGCAATTGATACTCCACTATTTCCAATTTTACCATAAATATCCGGTCTGAAATCAGGATCTTCACCATAGAGTGTCACACTATCAAATGCTGTGGATAAGCGTGCAGCCGGCATGCCATGACTGAGATAATGGAAGCGTTTATTGGTTCTCTCCG
>JALRFC010000383.1 GCA_023253875.1 Candidatus Kapaibacterium sp. | reverse complement strand
ACTCATCCGATCATTGGGAGCGATATCATGGATCTATGGTATCGTGGCATTGATCCTTGTGTTGATTGCCTGGACTGAACGCATCAGTGTATTGCGGGCATGGGTATATGTGATGTGCGCGCAGGTGTTTTTCATGTTGTCAATATCACAGGAACATGCTTTCAATGGCGATCAGATTGCATTGTATTTAAGTGGAACAATCACTTCATTCTGCTTGGGATATTGGAGTTTGTATAAAGTGAAATCACAAGAGAATTCCATCAGTCTGCATGAATTTCACGGACATATTTATGAGCACCCTCGTTATGCCCTCACATTTCTCATCAGTTCACTGATGATGATTGGTTTTCCAATATCACCAACATTCATTGGTTTGGACTTATTGTTTTCAGACATTGAATTCACTCATACATTTTTGCTCTTCATCAGTGCTTTGACATTTCTCTTGGTGGAATTGGCTGTGCTTAGGATTTATGCTCGCATTTTTCTTGGACGCCATGTCAAAACATATCACGAAGTGGCATTCAGGAGTACTTGACATGAAACAAATAAATGTATGTATGATGATGGTTCTCTTTGGGTTGAATGTGTATGGTCAAACACCATCGATCAAGCAATCCCAAAATACAGACTTGAAATATTCCATGAATGAAGATGGATCGCACTATGCTCAATTCACTTTCTTGAATCAAACATGGATTCGATTCAATGAGAATGTCATGGGTACCACCATCAATGGTGAGCAAAAAGATGAATCATTCGATATCGGACTTCGAAGAACGCGTATTCAAATGCTGATCAAACCCTATGATGATGTCTTTCTGTATTTCCAGTTCGGACAAAACAATTATAATTCAGAAACAAATTCAACGGGAAATAGAAAGCAAACGGCTTTTTTTCATGATGCTTTATGCGAATATCAGGCGAGCACGGACAATTCACTGAAACTTGGTGCCGGATTGACCATAGCAAATGGTTTGTCGAGATTTTCTCAACCTTCAATCTCAACAATCATGACAACCGATGTTCCTGTATTTGCCCAAACAACCGTGGATCAAACGGATTTGTTCAGTAGGAAATTGAGTATCTATGCTCGTGGACAAATAGGACAATTTGATTATCGATTTTCTTTGAGTGATCCGTTTCCTATAACAAGCAATGGGATTTCACAACCAAGTCTGGGACCCAATGCAACATTCGCATTGAACAAACATTCATTTCAGGAACAGGGTTATCTGATCTACCAATTCTTTGATCATGAAAACCACGTGACTCCTTATATGACCGGTACATATCTTGGAAAGAAAACAGTTGCAAACATAGCAATCGGTGCCA
>JALRFC010000382.1 GCA_023253875.1 Candidatus Kapaibacterium sp. | reverse complement strand
ATCATTGCATCCATATGATGATATGAGAAATACAAGAAGCAGTATATTCAGAATATGTCTGTAGTATGAAGTGTTCATTTGTTTTGAATATAATTGTGACATCTTAATTTCCTAGCGACACTTGAACAAATGTTCTGATTTCCCATTCATTTCCATTTGGAAATCCAATTGCATTTGGATCTGGAACCCAATTGCCGGCAGGATCAATTGTAAGAATTGGAGAATATCTTGGCGAGTATTTGTCTAATGTTCTATAGGTGGTTCTCATTCCCACTCTTGTTCCGGGCAGCATGAACCAATCGGGCTTTCCAAGTTCTGTAGACAATTCGGCCATTAACTGAAGAGGAAATGTCAGGTTAAAATCACGATGATAATCGAAGGGTCCCCAATCATTGAATTTACAGAACAACATCAATTTCGATTGTTTATAGATTGTTCGAAGATCCGCACCATATCGTTGAATTGTTCTTGTATCACTACCATTGGCTTGTCCATTACCCGCATAGAGATTTGCGATAAATCCAAATTCAGGATTGATTTTGGAAACGATTCTCGTATTCACTTCCCATAGATCTTGCGCGGGTGCGGCACCGGGAAATACAAATGTGGTTCTTCCATTTGAAAGGATACCGATTGCAGCATCTTGCGTGGTTGGTAAATGACGATACATGAAGTCAGCACTTATTGCAAAGGTTGCATCTTCTGCTCTGTCATTATCCCATTCATACATCCAAGTGGCAGGAGTAGGATCATAAGTGAGCAATAATTCTGCACCAATGGTTTCTCTGTTTGATCTCACGGAAAATGGATCGTCCAAAATATTTCTTGGTCTAGCAGGTGCTTGAGCCCATGATGGGAGAGGTCCTTCGAGTGGCTTTTGCCATAACATATTTGGAGCGATTTGAAGCTTTCCAATATTCACCGTAAAGCCGGTAAGGAAGTTCATCATATTACCGCTACCGATATCTTTCAATCTCCAGCCGGTGAATGTTTTTGTATTATCAAATCCACCATTTGCAACCAAGCCCATATAGGATCCGAGGGCATACCAGTTGAATAGTGAACTTTCATATGTGATTTTGATTTTTCCTCCAAAATTATCAGAAGATCGAATAGTGTCTTGATACACTGCATAATCATCAATATCACCACGAATCAGCTGAAATGGTCTTCCATTCAATGGTTGTCCTGCCCATAATCCACCGAGCGTGATTCCCAGATTATCAAATTTCTTTTGAATATTCAATGAGACTTTACGCGTTTTTGGAACAGGAATAGCAAATGAACTTTGTACATTGTCTCTCTGCATCAAATATTCTTGAAATACACCGGTTATATCAGTGTTTA
>JALRFC010000381.1 GCA_023253875.1 Candidatus Kapaibacterium sp. | reverse complement strand
ATAGTGATTTGTGCCGGATCGATAGCCGCATTTGGTGGAGGAGAAATGGGATGGCAGATGACGCTTGGCGCAATATTTGTGGCAGCAGTCATTCAAATTCTGTTCGGTGTATTAAAACTCGGGAAATTGTCTGACTTTTTCCCATTGGCTGCTGTACATGGCATGTTGGCAGCAATTGGATTGATTGTTATTAGCAAACAATTGCATATTCTTCTCGGCGTGAACCCTTTGAATGCGGAAGGTAAACCAATGATAGAGCCTTTCGAACTCATCGAAGCATTGCCTGCAACATTTGCCTTGATACAACAAAACATGAATGTCGTGATCATAGGCGTGATAAGTTTGATTGCTGCAGTTTTTGTTCCGATGATGAAAATATCATGGTTGAAGAAAATTCCCACACCAATGATAGTTCTTGCTCTTGCGATACCATTGGGTATTGGATTACATCTTGATGCTAAACCGGGTGCTTTATTGGCATTCAACAAACCATTTCTTGATATCATCAGAGTTCATGTCAATTTCGAGGGGATGAATCAACCCGTATTATTCTTGGAATATGTGTTATTGTTTTCTTTGATTGGCTCACTTGAATCATTGTTGACAGCAAAAGCAGTAGACATGTTGGACCCAATGAAGCAGAAATCCGATTACAATCGTGATTTGATTGCAGTTGGTGGCGGTAATATGCTGGCGGCAATATTTGGTGGCTTACCCATGATTGCAGAAGTGGCAAGAAGCACTAACAATGTAAATAATGGGGCAAAGACAAAATGGGCGAATGTATTTCATGGGGCTTTTCTTCTACTCTTCATGATTGCTTTGATACCTGTATTGCAATTGATACCAAAGGCTTCACTTGCTGCATTGTTGATTGCAGTGGGAATTCGTCTTGCTCATCCTAAAGAATTCATCCACATGTATAAGATAGGGAAAGAACAGCTCCTCATCTTCGTGGTAACAATCATTTGTACTTTAGGTATAGACTTATTGGTTGGCATTGCAGCAGGCATAGTGGCAAAACTCGTCATCAACGCATATTATAGTAAGTCTTTGTTTGGCAATTTCGGTCTGGATATAGAGATCAATGATGATATACAGGGAATGACAATTATCCATATCAAAAAAAATGCAGTCTTCACAAATATCATTCGATTAAAAAGACTCATCACTTCATTAAAAGATTCACATCATGTGATATTGGAGTGTTCACAATCATATTTCATAGATCATACAGCTATGAGCTGCTTGGATCAACTTAAGGTGGATTTTAAGCAGGAAGGAAGAGTATTGGAATTCAGAGGATTGGAAGAATTGAAGCCTCATTCATCTCACCCATTGGCCGGAAGGAAAAAT
>JALRFC010000380.1 GCA_023253875.1 Candidatus Kapaibacterium sp. | reverse complement strand
ATGGCACTCCAGATAGATCTATCTGCATCTGTCCCGTAATCGCATTGCCTTGATTCGATGCTTGTATACTCCATGTCTTGATTGTTAAGCCCTTCAGATCCTGCATTGTTAAAACGATTGATTCTCCAATAGAAACCGGATACTCAATTGTCAATTGTGAAGTTCCGGGATTTGGATACACATATAATGCATTAGCAATAAAATCAGTGGAAGATTCAATCCCAGTAACTCTTGCAACTTGCACGAGTGATCTGAACTTGTTTCCTTGATTGACATTCATAGATCGAAATTCTGGGAGTGAGTCTATATTCAGAATTGTTTCAGGTCCGGAGAATGTGATTGTTCGATATACAAAAGAATTGTCCGGCAATCTAAACCCGATTTGCAATGGCACTTGTTCATAGATGCCATACTCTTGCGCTTGGACCTGCATTATCTTCAATCGCATTGAGCGAATTCCTCCATTCAATGATGAAGCAGTATCTATTTGAATTCTTGGCCACCCTTTTCTCTTCACCCATTGATCAAAAAACCATTGTAGATCTCTTCCTGAAACATCTTCGCATGCTTTTTTAAAATCTTCAGTGATTGCATTGCCAAAGCGATGTCTTTCAAGATATGTTTGTAATGATGCAAAAAAGATACTATCGCCCAATTGATGTCTGAGCATGCCCAGTACCACCGCACCTTTCACATAGATTGTTCTGGGATAATTTGATGAAGGTGCGGATCTCCCATATTTTTCAAGAGGCATGACTCCTTCTCGAGAAACAGTCGTTCCAAAGTACTCAGTGATTTTTGATTGTACATCTTGTACATAACCCGGTGTTCCTTTCAATTCCTCAGCCCATAAAGATTCAGAATATGTGGCAAATGATTCTGATAGCCAGTGATAGCTATAATCTCTTGGTGTTACTTTATCACCAAACCATTGATGAGCGAGTTCATGAAGTATCGTTGCATTTGATGAGTCTTTTTTTCTGACAATTGCTTCATCAATGCTAATCATTGTTTGATGTTCCATTGAACCGGTGGGAGTGAGTACATAGCCGACGGATTCAAATGGATAGGACCCATATGATCTTTCCAATGTCTTGATCATTCTAGGTAATTGAGAAAAGGAAATTGCAGTGGCCAAGCTATCTTGTTTGATAGCATATACAGCATTTCTGTCTTCTCCAATGACATGCTTTTGAAATGAATCAACAGCAAATGTCATGAGATATGTAGACAAAGGTTTGTCAATAGACCAAGTATAACGTATCCCTTTTTCAGTTGAGTCTATGGATTTCAGTGTACCATTTGCCACTGCCATCAATCCTTTTGGGACAAGAATCCGCGTTGTGAGTAGTGCTTT